>JAICGL010000043.1 GCA_025923175.1 Acidimicrobiia bacterium | reverse complement strand
GCGAATCAGACCAGCCTTCCCCTGACCGGTACTACCGGCACGATCTTGCGCTGGTGCATCATCTCGGCTTCGGGTTTCATGCCGACGCCTGCGCGCCCGGGATCATCCAACTGCTCGAGCCCATTCGGGAGCGGGGCGGACTCGTCTTTGAGGTCGGATGCGGCAGCGGGCTGCTGACCCGGCACCTGGTCGACGCCGGGCACCGGGTCATCGCCACCGACGCCTCACCGGCGATGGTCGAGTTGGCCCGGGACCATGCGAAAGGCGCTGAGGACGTGCGCGTGCTCGTTCTGCCCGACGACCCGCTGCCCGAGGCCGATGCCGTCGTCTCCGTCGGCCACGTCGTGAACTACGTCGGCGAGCGCGACGCCATCCTGCGGGCGATCATCGCCATCGCCCAAGCGGTCCGGCCGGGCGGACTGTTCGCCATCGACGTCTGCGACCTCGAATGGGCCGCCCTCCGGCAGGGCGCCCCCGGCGCCGGCAAGATCGGCGACGACTGGGCAATCGCCGTCGAGTTCTCGATCCCGGCCCCCGACCGGTTCGTCCGCGACATCGCCACATTCCTCCGCAACGACGACGGCACCTGGCGCCGTAGCGACGAACGCCACGAGAACGTCCTCCTCGACACGGAGGAACTCCCAGCCCTCCTCGCTCCTTACAGTGTCGACGTCACCGTCGGGACCAGCTTTGGATCCGAGACCCTTCCTGCCGGTCTCCGTGTAGTGATCGGCCGCCGCACGTTTCCCTGATGCACGACGACCCAACGCCGATTTCGGGGTTCACTCCGGAACGACGAACGTCGCCCAGCCCTTGAGGTGTGTCCCGCCGGTCTGGCGGGTGACGGTCATCTCGAGGTCGACCAGGCGTTGGCAGTCTTCCTCGCGCTTGTCGGTGACGGCGCCGGTGTAGGTGAGGACGTCGCCGGGCCAGGCCTGCTCGCGCCATTGCACCTTGAAGCGGCGCACGTTCTCCGGGCCGAGCCAGTCGGTGGCCCAGGTGGCGAGGACGCCGGCCTGGCGCATCCCGACCGCGAACGGCGCCGGGAAGCCGGCCTTCTGGGCGAACTCGGTGTCGTGGTGGATCGGGTTCATGTCGCCGGAGGCGCCCTGGTAGCGGACGAAGTCGGTCACCGTGAGGGGGCCGTCCTCAAGGGCGGGGCCTTCCGTGCCGACCTCGAGCTTGTCCCACATCATTGCGGCGCCTGACTGGTCTCGATGACCGTCGAGCGGGCTTCGGCCACGACTGCGCCGGAACCGTCCCGGTACTCGGTCACCACTTCCACGAAGGTCATCGTGCCGCCCCGCTTGCCTTCCTTCTCGAAGACGCGGTCGATGCGCGATTCGGCGGTCAGCTCCGTACCGGCCGCCGGCGGCGGGCCGGGGAAGACGAACTCCTGCTCGCCGTGGAGGATCCGCTGCCAGTTGAGCTTCAAGCCGCCCCACGGCGAGTTCTCCGACCCCTGCCAGAACGCCGACGATGCGAGGAACGTCGCCGGCGACGTCGCCTGCGGTCCCGCGGCCACGTAGGCGGGGTTCGACGACTTCACCGCTTTGGCGAATTCCCGGACCTTGCCCTCCTCGACCACTACTCGGAACGGCTTGCCGCGGTTGCCTTCGAGAGATGCATCCATGGCGGCGGAGCGTACCGCCGGCTCACGCAGGCGGCGGGAACGAACCCATGACGATCGAAGCGATCTCCTTCGGGTACTTCGTCTGGAAGTACAGGAACACCGGAGCGATTTCCGCCATCAGGTTGATGTCCGGTGCGAAGGCGTTGCAGAGCCCATTGAGGTAGAGCATGTTCTTGGAGAAGAGGAACAGCTCCTTGGGTTGGCGGAACCGGTGCTCGGCCAGCAGCCGGGTGGCCCGCGCCACCTGAGCCGCCAGCATGCCGAAGTCGAGCTGGCTGAGCGGGCGGTCGAGGGCGGCCAGCATGATGGTCGACTCCTCGGCGAACTGCTGCACCAGCGGTGCGAGGTCGATGCCCGGTGGCAGCGCGCCGAGCTCCGCCACCGCCGCCACCTGACCGGCGAAGTCATTGCGGGCGAAGCCGATCACCAGCCGGACCAGGGCCGCTCGCTGCGCGGCGTCAACCCGGCCGGCGATGCCGAAGTCGACCAGCGAGAAGTTGCCCGCTTCGTCGATGAGGACGTTGCCGGCGTGCAGGTCGCCGTGGAACACCCCGTAGAGCAGGGTGTGTTCGAGGACGCCCTGCACGGCCAGGCGCACGATGCGCGGCCCGTCCAACTCGGGATAGGCAAGGGCCGCATCGGTGTAGCGCATGCCGGGCACCCGCTCCATGACCAGCACCCGGCCGGTGACGAGCCCGGGGATGGGCCGGGGGACCCGGACGTGGTCGAGGCCGGCGTCTTCGTTGGCCAGGCCGATCTCGGCCATGTTCATCGCCTCGAGCCGGAAGTCGAGCTCCTCCAGCACCAGCTGAGCGAACAACTCGACGAACCCAGGCAGGTTGGCGATCCGGGCCCGCTTGCTCACCTTGTCGGCGACGAGGGCGATCACCGACAGCGCCCGGATGTCGGCCTCGAACCGCTGGCGCAGCCCCGGCCGCTGGACCTTCACGACGACCTCGGTACCGTCGGCCAGCCGGGCGACGTGCACCTGAGCGATGCTGGCGGCCGCCACCGGCTTCGCGTCGATCCACTCGAACGTCTCTGCCCGCCGGTGACCGAGCTCGGCGTCGATCACATCTTCGGCCACGCCCCGCCGCAGCGGAGGAACCTCGTCCCGGCACCAGGCGAACGCCTCCGTCCATTCGTCGGGCAGCGCCCCCTTGGCGGTGGCGATTAGCTGGCCGAGTTTGACGTAGGCCGGCCCGCCCGCCTGGACGAGGTGCTTCGAGCGCCGAACGGCGGTGCTCTCGGCCGAACCGCTGCCGCCGCCGTCGGACGACGGGCTGCCCCGGCGTCCAGCGAAGCGGCCGATCAACGCCGCGAGGCTGAACCACAGAAAGCGGATGCACAGGAGGAACAGCGCCCCGAAGGGGATGCGGCGCAGCCGGGGCGTGGCCAGCTCCTCGGCCTCGGCGACGATGCGGTCCCGCTCGGCGCCGAGCGTTCGGTGCCAGCGGAGTGCCTCCCCCTCCAGGCCGGCCTGCCCCCGCAGCCACTCCGACCGCTCGATGAGGTCCTCGAGTTCGGGCAGGGCCGGGGGCGGCGTGCTCATTCCTGAAGAGGCACCGTTGCGCATTTCGCCGATCATCGGGTCAGTTCCCGGAGCCGCCCGATGAAGGCCAGGTGCTCGGGGTTCGGCGCCATCAGAGCACCGGCCGACGTCTGAAGCTCCATCAGCCGGGTGATGTCGCCCTCGATCCGGATCTCCCCGCCCATGAAGGCGGTGATGGCGGCGTTGGGGTCGAGGTCGACCAGCATTGACCGGGCCACCCGGTGGGGGACGGTCACGGTGGTCGGAGCCCCCTCGACGAGCCCCCGGTCGAAGCGGCCCTGGGCGAAGTGCAGCTCCCGGTCACCGTCGGGACCGCCGGTCACCACCATGTTGACAGCAATGTCGGCGACCTCTTCGGGGGCGGCCGGGGCCTCGTCCCGCAGGGCCTCCACGGCGTCGAACCAGGCGTCGGACAAGAACGGGTGGGCCATCGGTCGCTCCATTCCCAGCGCGGTCTTCCACCGGCTGACGGGGGTCCAGGAACACATTTGCGAACTCCTTGCCGATTTCAGATACCTAGGGTATATGTATACCGTGCGTCAACCCAAGAGGGCTTTTGCACGGAAGGTGGCGGTTGCAGGGCTGGGCTGCACGGTGCTCCTGCTGGGGTCGGCACCCGCTCCGGCGGACGGGCCGTTCGTGCAGGGCAGCGGCGCCGCTGTGGCCAACGTGGGGCGGCTGGTGGCCCGGGCTTCCGGGCTGCCCCTGGCGGTCACCTTCGGGAGTGCGCTGGGGCACTACCAGGGGATCACGGCCCGGGGGGAGGCGGCGACGCTCGACCTCGGCGTCCTCGGGATCCTGCTCACGACGTCGACCGGCGGCTGCGGCGGGGGCGGCCGGGCTCCGCTGTCGCCCGACCAGTTGCCGAAGCGAACCGTGGCCGACTCCCGCTCGGGGGCGACGTCGGCTTCGAAGGACGTTGCCGGCCAGGGGCCGGTCGGGATCGGCCGGGAGGAGGCGTCGGCCACCCCCGGGGCCCTCGGGCAGGCCGCGTACACGTCGGCGGCGCTCGCAGTCGGTGAGCTGCTGGCGTCGGGCGAGGGGAGAAGCTCCAGCGCCGCCGAGCTCGTCGACGGCCGGGAGCGGCGAGCGCAGGCCCAGGTTCGATTCGGCAATCTCGACATCGCCGGCGACCTCGTGTCGCTCCGGGGTCTGCAGTGGACGGCCGAGCAGCGCACGGGCGCCGGCGGTCTCGTCCTCGGCGCGGCGGGCACGTTCGCCCTCGATGCGCTGGTGGTGGCCGGGGTTCCGCTGCCGACGGCCACACCGCTGGAGTTGGCCGCAGCGTTCGGCGCCGCCAACGAGGTGATCGCGCCCTTCGGGCTGCGGCTGGAGCCGCCCCGGGTGACGAAGACCACCGGCGACCGCGAGGTGCGGGTGACGCCGCTCAAGCTCGTGCTGGGCGACGGGACCGCGGCCAAGCCGCTCCTCGGCCCGCTCATGAGCGAGACGCAACCGGCCCGTGAGGCGCTGCTCGAAGCAATGCATCAGTTTGGCTACGGCGGCTGCGACCTCGGCGCGGCCGGTGGGCTGAGCTTTACCTTCGTCGACGTCGTCGCCGCCGCATTGAGCGGCAACGGCGGCATCGACCTCGAGCTCGGCGGCGTCCTGGCCACCACCGAGGGGATCGACTACGGCGACCCGTTTGGCGTGATCTCGCCGGGCCTGCCGACGATCCCTCCCCTCGTGATCCCGCCGGCCCGGCCCCGACCGGCGATCCCCGGCGTCACGATCGAGGAACCCGGGGAACCATGGCAGGGTCCGGTTTCCGAAGTCGCGGCTCCGGTCGCCGCCGCGCCAGCGCCGGTCGAGACCGCGGCACCGGCCGCAACGCCGCCCGCCGAGCCAGTCGCAGTCCTGCCGGCCACCCGACGGTGCGAGAGCACAAGCCGGGGACGGGTGTCCGGCTGTTCGAGGGGTGCGCCGCTGCCTGCCAGCGCCGCCGCCCTGGCCGCCGCGCTGCTCCTGTTCGGCGGTGACTGGTGGCGCACCCGCCGCCGCACGACCGGAGGAGGACAGGCATGAGCCGCAACTCCAGCGGAACGCTGCCGGGCGCTGAACACACGCTGTTCGCCGGCTACGGACCCTTCGTCGCTCTGATCGCGCTCGTCCTCGCCATGGCGCTGCTTGCCCCGACCATCGCCCCCGAGCGCGATGTGACCACGGTCCCGGGCCCCGCCGCCGGCAACCTGCGTTCCTCAGGAACAGCGGGTGTTCCTCAGGAACGCAGGTTGGAGGCCGACGGCTTCGACGGCGGGGGTGGGCGATGACCGACCGCCGCCTTCGCCTTCTCCGTGGGTACGCGCCTGTCATTGCACTTGGCACGGCCTTCCTGGCAGTCAGCACGTTGACTGTTCCTGCCCGGCGGCTGCAACTCACCGTCGGGGCGGTCAACCCCGGGGTCTCAGCCGAGACCGCGACAGCGGCGGGTGCCGGGCCCGTCGCCACCGGGAGCGCCGCCTCGGGCGCGCCGACCGAAGCCATGGGGTCGTCCACGACCCGGGCCAGCGGTCCGGGTGCCGGCCGCCGGGTGGTCCGGCCGGGTCAGGCCGGAGGCAGCGCCGACGCGGCGGCCGCGGCGGCCGAACCGCTCGGCGCGGTGACGCCGTGTTCCGATCGGGCCAAGCAGATCCCCAAGGACCCCTATTCGCCACCGTGCCTGGCCTTCGCCGGCAACAACGGCGGTGCAACACATCGGGGTGTGACCAGGGAGACGATCCGGATCGGTCTGCGCTTCCCGGCCGACCCCATCGACTTCGGTCAGGTGTACCAGTTCCTCGCCGACCACGGCATCCACGAGACGAGGGAGGACCTCGAGCGCACTGCCCTCGGCCTCCTCGACTACTTCAACGCCACGTTCCAGTTCTACGGCCGCAAGATCGAACCCGTTCTCTGGCAGGGGAGCGGCCTGGCCGCCCAGGAGATCGTCGGCGGCGGCCAGGAAGCGGCCAACGCCGACGCCATCAAGGCCGCCAAGGAGCTCAACGTCTTCGCCGATGCCAGCGCCTTCACGCCGCCGTACGCCGACGCGCTGGTCAAGCAGGGCATCGTGGCCATCGGCGCGCCCTACATGTCCCGCAAGTGGTACAGCGAGCGGGCCCCCTATGCCTGGAGCATCACCCCGGACTGCTCGATCATCACCGAGACGGCCGGCGAGCTCTACACCAAGCAGCTGGCCGGCAAACCGGCGCAGTATGCCGGCGGCGCGCTGAAGGACAAGCCCCGCAAGCTCGCCCTGATCGCCCCCGACGTCCCCTGGTACCAGGACTGCATCAACGACGGTGTCCGCCGCATCAAAGAGGGCGGCGGCGACGTGGCGGTGCGCATCGCCTACTCGCTCGACCCGTCGGTGTTCACCTCGCAGGCTGCCAGCATCGTCGCCAAGCTCAAGGACGAGGGCGTGACCTCGGTGGCCTGCGGCTGCGACCCGATCCTGCCGGTTTTCATCACAGCGAAGGCCAACGAGCAGAACTACCAGCCGGAATGGCTGGTGGTCGGCACGGCCCTCACCGACACCGACATCTTCGGCCAGTTCTACAACCAGGACCAGTGGCGCCGAGCCTTCGGCATCAGCCTCATGGGCCCGCAGCAGCCGATCCGGGCCAGCCTCGGCTACCGGGCCTACAAGTCGGTCCGCACTGACGAGCCGTCGATCGCCGTCGATCTCCTCTACTACTTCATCTACGTCATCGCCATCGGCATCCAGATGGCGGGGCCGGACCTGACGCCGGCCACGTTCCAGCAGGGGATGTTCAACTATCCCAGGGCGACCGGGCCGGCCGGGTCGTGGAGTTTCGGCCCCGGCGACTACACGCCGATGGACGACGCCATGGCCATCTGGTGGAACCCCGACGCCGACTCGCCCTACAACGGCAAGAAGGGCGCCTACCAGAGCGATGGGAAGCGGTACCGGCCCGGGCAGTGGCCTCGCGAGCCGATGGCCGGTCCGCCGGCGCCGGCGCTGGGAGGGGCGAGGCAATGAGTCACTTCGCGCCGCCGGGTGTTCTCGTCCTCGGACTGATCTTCGGATCGGTCACCGGACTGCTGGCCGTCGGGCTGGTGCTCGTGTACCGCACGACGCGGGTGGTCAACTTTGCTTATGGCGCCATGGGCGGCCTCCCGGCCAGCATCGGCGTCGAGCTGTACCTGGCCAAGGACTGGCCCTGGCCGTTCGCGGCGCTGACCGCCGTCGCCGCCGGCGTCGTCACCGGTGTCGCCGTTGAGCGCCTGGTGATTCGCCGCTTCGCCAATGCGTCACGGCTGGTGCTGACGGTGGCCACCATCGGCCTCGCCCAGGTCCTCGGCGGCGCCGAGGTGCTGGTGCCGACGCTGTTCGGGCGCTCCCCGCTCGTACCGGCGTTCCGTACGCCGCTCACCGATTTCCAGGTCGACATCCACCCGCTCGTGCTGACGGGCAACGACCTGCTGATCGTGGCCGTCGTCCCGGCCGTGCTGGCCGGCCTCACCTGGTTCCTGCTCCGCACCGACGCAGGACGGGCGGTGCGGGCCATCGCCGAGAACACCGAACGGGCGCTGCTGCTCGGCATCCCCGTCCGCCGTCTCTCCACGCTGGTGTGGGCCATGGTCGGAGGGCTGGCCGCCCTGACGGTCGTGCTGCGAGCGCCGGGCCAGGGGCTCACGATCGACGCCGCCGCCGGCCCGGCATTGCTGCTGCCGGCTCTGGCCGCCGCGGTGGTCGCCGGCATGGGTTCGCTGCCGAAGGCCTTCGCCGCCGGGGTGGGGCTCGGCGTCTTCGATCAGATCGTCCGCTGGAACACGTCGCAGCAGGCGGTCACGACCGTCGTCTTCGCCGCCGTGATCCTGGTGGCCCTGCTGGTGCGGCGCCGTGGCCGGAGCCGCGCCGAATCCGCCGACGAATCCTCCTGGTCCCTGACCGGGAGCGCCCGGCCGCTGCCGGCGGCGGTCGCCGCACTGCCCGAGTTCCGAATCGCCCGGGTCGTGCTGGTGGCCGCCGTCGCGGGCGTCGCACTGATGGTGCCGCTGGTGGGCACGGCCAGCCAGACCAACCGGGTGACGTCCACGTTGATCCTCGGGATGGCCGCCCTGTCGCTGGTCGTGCTGACCGGCTGGAGCGGGACGGTGAGCCTCGGCCAGGCCGGCATCGTCGGCGTCGGTGGCGTCATGGCCGCCAACCTCATCGCCAAGGCCAACCTCGACCTGTTCCTCACCATCGCCTGTTCAGCGGCGGCCGGCGCGCTGGTGGCGGTCCTCATCGGCCTGCCGGCGTTTCGGGTGAAGGGCATGTTCCTCGCCGTCACCACGCTGGCCTTCGCCGTGGCCATGGAGTCTTATCTCGTCAACCCGACGAACTTCCAGCAGTGGATCCCGGCCAGCTATGACCGGCCCGTCCTCTGGAAGCATGTCGACCTGACCGGCGAACGGCCCATGTACTACCTGTGTCTCGCCGCCCTTGCCCTCGTGGTCCTCGTCGTCCACACGACACTGCGAACGAGGACGGGCCGGGTGCTGCGGGCCACCCGCGACAACGCCCGGGCGGCAGCGGCCATGGCCGTGCCCACGGCCCGAGCACAGCTGGCGGGATTCGTGCTGGCCGGAGTCATCGCCGGGTCGGCCGGAGCGCTGCACGCCACGCTGCTGCGTGGCGTCGGGTACCAGACCTACCCGGTGGCGACCAGCATCCTCGTCTTCTCGATGGCGGTCATCGGCGGGATCTCGTCACTGGGCGGAACGCTGATCGGTGTCGCGTTCGTGCAGGCACTGATCCTGGCGGTGCCCCGGCTGGCGCTGGTCTTCACCGGCGCGGCGCTGCTGGTGGTGCTCTACGCCGCTCCGGGCGGCATCGGCCAGGGGCTGGAGCGTCTGCGGGACATGGCGGTGCGCCTCCTTGCCCGTCGCCGCGGTATCGAGCTTGTGGAAGGTTTCGCCGATGGGTCCGCGGGAGCACCTGCGTTCATTTGCGACACCCCTCCGTCGCAAATGAACGCAGCTCCTGCGGACGTCGACGGGATGCTCCACGTCGGCGGCCTCACGGCGTCATACGGCTCGCTTCAGGTCCTGTTCGGGATTGACGTCGATGTGCAGGAAGGAGAGATCGTCGCGCTGCTCGGCACCAACGGTGCGGGCAAGTCGACCGTGCTTCGGGCCGTGGCCGGTCTCGTTCCGACCACCGGCGGGACGGTCTCGCTCGACGGCATCGATTTGTCGGGCGTGCCGACCGACCGGATCGCCGCCTCGGGCTTCGCGTTGATGCCCGGCGGGCGGGGGGTGTTCCCGACGCTCACCGTCGCGGAGAACCTCCGGCTGGCAACCTGGCTGCTGCGTTCTGACCCTGCAGCTGCCGAGGCGGCCCGGGAGGAGATGCTCGACCTGTTCCCGGCGCTGCGGGAGCGCATCGGGATCATGGCCGGGAACCTGTCGGGCGGTGAGCAGCAGATGCTGTCGCTGGCCATGGCCTTCGTCACCAGGCCCAAGGTTCTGTGCATCGACGAGCTGTCCCTCGGGCTGGCCCCGACGGTCGTGGCTCAGCTCTGCGATCGGGTGCGAGCCATCCACGCCGCCGGCACGACGGTCGTGCTGGTGGAGCAGTCGGTCGACGTGGCGCTGCGGCTGGCGGAACGGGCCGTGTTCCTGGAGAAGGGCGAAGTCCGCTTCCGGGGGCCGACCGCCGACTTGCTGCAGCGGCCCGATCTCCTGCGTTCCGTCTTCATCGGTGCCGGCGCCGCTGTCAAGCCCGCGCAAAACGGCGATGGTCACCACGTGACGCGAACATCGGACAGGGGCGTCCGGCTCGCATGCCGGGGTGTCGTGCGGCGCTTCGGTGGGTTGACGGCGCTCGACGGCATCGACCTCGACGTCGAACCCGGCGCGGCGGTCGGGATCATCGGGCACAACGGCGCCGGAAAGACCACGCTGTTCGACGTCGTCTCCGGGTTCCTCGCCCCCGATGCCGGACGAGTCCTCCTTGGACCCGGGGGACAAGGGGTGTCCCCCCGACAACGGCGGCGTGAGCCGCACGGAACAGTCGACATCACCGACGCGGCGCCGCACCGGCGGGCAATCGCCGGGCTCGGCCGGTCCTTCCAGGAGGCCCGGCTGTACCCGTCGCTGACCGTTGCAGAGACGATCGCCGTTGCGTTCGAACGCCACCTTCCCAACCGCGACACCCTCGCGGCGGCGCTGGCCCTCCCGGCTTCCACCTACATGGAGGTAGCGATCGCCGAACGGGTCACAGAAGTGCTGACGCTGCTCGGCCTGACCGGCTACCGGAATCACCGCATCGCCGACCTGTCGACGGGGACCCGCCGGATCGTGGAGCTGGCCTGCGTCCTCGCTCAGGACCCGGCGGTGCTGCTGCTCGACGAGCCGTCGGCCGGAGTGGCGCAACGGGAGACCGAGGCGCTGGCCCCGCTGCTCCGCCGGGTCCGGGAGGCCACCGGCTGTTCGCTGGTCATCATCGAGCACGACATGGGTCTCATCTCGGCGGTGTGCGACGAGTTGGTGGCGCTGGAGTTCGGCTCCGTCATCGCCCGGGGCACACCGGCTGAAGTGCTCTCGCACCCGAAGGTGATCGCCTCGTACCTGGGCCGGCCGCGAGAAACTGCTGTCCATGTCTGAGACACAGCCCGTCCGCAAGCGGCTCACCCGACAGGAGAGCCAGGCCCGCACCCGGGCGTTGCTGCTCGAAGTGGCGACGCAGGAGTTCCTGGCCCACGGCTACACCGGCACGTCCCTGGAGAAGATCGCCGAGTTGGCCGGGTTCTCGAAGGGTGCTGTCTACGGCAACTTCGCCGGTAAAGAGGAACTGGCCCTGGCCGTACTGGAGAACCACTTCTTCTCCCTGCTCCAGACCTTCGTCGGGGAGTTCGCCGCCGGGGGCGACACGATCGAGGATCGGCTGGCCGTTCTCGAGCGTTGGCTGGAGACGCTCCTGGCGGACGACGACTGGCAGGTGTTCGCGGTCGAGTTCGCCGTCCACACCCGCCGCAACCCGAAGATCCAGGAGCAGTTGGCACAACGTGAGCGGATGGTGCGGGCGGCCGTCACGACCCTGCTCTCGCAACAGATCCAGCAACTCGGCGTGAAGCCGCTCCTGCCGCCCGAGCACCTGGGGATCGTGCTCGTGTCCGTCGTCGGCGGCATCGCCGTCCAGCGGCTCATCGACCCGACGATCCCCACCAGCCTCATCAGCGATGCCGTGAAGGCGCTTTTCCGAGCGCCCAATCCCGAGGGGGGATGACCATGATCTCGCGACGCTCTCTCGCCTTTCTAGGGTTTGCACTTGTCGTCGTCGCCGCGACCGTGCAGTCGGTCGGCGCCGACACGTCGGCCCGGGCCGTGCCGACGCCCAAGGTCGAAGGCCCGGTGACCGGAGGGTCACGGACCGGTGGCCCGTTCTGGGCCAGTCCCTTCTTCCTCGACAAGTTCGGCTACGTCGAAGAGGAGTACTTCCTCTCCGGCACCGCATCGGATCGCGGACTGGCTCACAACGGCCACGAGCACACCGCGCCCTACAAGGTGCGCATCCTCGTCCGCCGCCCGGCCGACCCGGCTCGGTTCAACGGAACGGCCGTCCTCGAGTGGTTCAACGTCAGCCTCCAGCAGGAGGTCGAACACGAGTGGCCCAGCGACTTCCCGATGCTCATGCGCGACGGCTACATGTCGGCCTCCGTCTCCGCCCAGTACCTCGGCGTCCAGAGCCTCAGCCCGATGTCGCTGAAGAACTGGGATCCGCAGCGGTACGGATCGCTGCAGCACCCCGGCGACGACTACTCCTACGACATCTTCGCCCAGGCGGCCCAGGCGCTCCGTGCGGGGCTGGCGGCCCGCTACCGGCCCGCCGATGTTGTGCTCGGCAGCGGCACGTCGCAGTCCTGCCTCCGGCTCGTGACCTACATCTCCAAGCTGGCTGCTGGCGACGGCGTGTTCGACGGCTACCACCCGACGACGTGTCCGGCGACGGCCGAGGTGCCCGACAACCTGGTGCCCCTGGTGTGGGGGACGAGCGAGTGGGAGGCGGGCATACCGAGCCGGCCTGACGGCCCGCTGCTGCGGGTGTGGGAGATCACCGGCACGTCGCACGCCAACTGGTGGGAGGTCCGGTTCCAGGGTGCCCAGGGCTACCGGGACGGCTTCGCCTATGACGGCACGACGTACTTCCCGTATTACGGCTGGGACGAGGACGACGCCGGCCAGTACGGCGAGCGCCGCCCGTTCTCGAACAACGTCGCTCCGGCCCGCTACGCCTTCCGGGCGGCGATCGACAACCTCAACCGCTGGGCCCGCGACTGGCGCGACCACCGCGCCGGCCGCCTCTCGGCCGACCAGGTGCGGGCCGCTCCGGCCGCTGACCGCCTCGAACGTGACGGATACCAGCTGCGTCGCGATGAGCGGGGCAACGCGCTCGGCGGCCTGCGTCTCCCCTTCATCGACGTCCCGGTGGCCAGCTACCGCGGCGAGTTCCACGACGGTGCCAGCGGTCATACCAACGCCCTCGACCGGCAGACGCTGGAGGCGCTCTACGCGTCACACGACGACTACGTGGCGAAGATGAGCGTCGCCACCGACGCCGCCGTCGTCCGCGGCTTCATGTTGCCCGCCGACCGCGACGAATGGATGGCGCGGGTAGCCGCCTCGCCGGTGCGCCGGTACGGCCGCTAGCGCGCCGACCTCGCGCACGATCCCGGCCGGACTCGGGCCCACGCCCGAGCCCGGCCGGGTACCGCCCTCACCTCCTTTCAGCCATCGCTGTGGCCTTCGCCGCCGAAGCCGTTCAGGCTGGCTTCGGCGGCCCTGAACATCCGGCCCTGACCTTGCTCCTGGTTCATCGGGGCGACCGTCTCGCCGCAGACGCCGCCCCACCAGCTGGCCTGAGTCGTGAAGGTGTGGTTCCCGCCGAGACTGATCGTGGGCGTCCTACCGGCCATGCCATGGCTTTCCCAGAAGTTGCCCTCCGGCACGGCCCGGCCGAGCCCGGCGAACTCCACGTCGAGGGCGCACCCGCCGAGGGTCCCCCGGATCGTGGCTCGCCGCAGGAACGGGTCGACGGTCATCTCCGACCGCCGCATGGTGCCGCTGAAGCTCTCCGATGAGCAGTCGAAGCGTTGCCTGCGCTTGACGCAGACGTAG
>JAICGL010000042.1 GCA_025923175.1 Acidimicrobiia bacterium | reverse complement strand
GAAGCGGGCGTCCCGCTCGATCCGGGCCTGGAGGGCGTCGGCCATGGCGTTGAACGACGACGTCAGGGGGTCGAGGTCGGCGTCGTCGATGTCGGGCAGGCGGGTCTCGAGCCGGCCGCCGGCCACGGCCGCCGCCGCCTCGGCCACTTCGGCCACCGGGCGCAGCACCCGGGCGCTGGCCCACCGGCCGACGGCCGCCCCGGCCACGGTGGTGGCCAGCCCGACGCCGAGGAGGGCGACGCCCAGGAAGCGCAGGGTCCGGTCGAGCTGGTCGAGGCTGAAGACCTCGAAGTAGACGGCGTCGAGGGTCTGGATCGGCAGGCCGATGGCCAGCTGGGTGGTACCGGTCAGGCGGTAGGCCATGCGGGACGGACGTCCCGAGTTGACCTCCTGACGGAACGACGCCGGAAGGCTTTCGCGCCCGATGACCCCCGGCTTGGACGAGAACCAGTTGTCCTCGCAGAAGACCAGCGACGGGCTGCCATCTGGATCCTGGAGCGACGCGAGGATCCGGGGGATGCCGCTACCGCCCACGCAGGCCCCGACGGCCCGCAGGCCGCTCTGGGTGACGCCGGCGTTGACGAACGCTTCCCGTTGGGCGGCCGTCTGGGTCTGTTCGACGAGGTAGTTGCGGACCAGGCCGTAGCTGACGCCCGACAGCGCGGCGGAGAGCAGGAAGGCCCCGCCGGCGAAGGCCAGCGTGACCCTCGCCCGCAGCCCGAGTTCCGGCCGCTGGAGCCTCCTCACGGCCCGCACCGCCACGCCTCACCCGGCCTGTCTAGGTCTGGAGCTTGTAGCCCAGACCTCGGGAGGTCACGACGTAGCGGGGGTGGGCCGGGTCGGCCTCGACCTTGGTGCGCAGGCGGCGCACGTGGACGTCGACGAGGCGGCCGTCCCCGAAGTAGTCGTACCCCCAGACACGCTCGAGGAGCTGCTCCCGGGAGAACACCCGGCCGGGGCTGTTGGCCAGTTCGCAGAGGAGGCGGAACTCCGTCTTCGTGAGCGGGATGAGGTTGCCGCCGACGAGCACCTCGCCCGCCTCCGGCCGGATCTCGAGGTCGCCGAAGACCATGGAGGACGGGCTGGAGTCGCTCGACCGGGCCCGGCGGAGGAGGGCCCGGATGCGGGCGGCCAGCTCCTTGGGCACGAACGGCTTGGTCACGTAGTCGTCGGCGCCGGCCTCGAGGCCCGCCACCACATCGTGGGTGTCGGACCGGGCGGTGACCATCACGATCGGCACGTCGCTCGAGCGCCGGATCGACCGGCAGACCTCGAAGCCGTCGATGCCGGGGAGCATGAGGTCGATGAGCACCACGTCGGCCGGACGGCGGGAGAAGGCCTCCAGGCCCTCCTCGCCGCTGGCGGCCTCGACGACCGTGTAGCCCTCGTCCTCCAGTGCGAGCCGCATGGCCGCCTGGATCCGCTCGTCGTCTTCCACTGTGAGGATGCGCACAGCCATAGAGGCATCATGCCTGCTGGAGGACTAGTTCGCGCTCCCTTCCGACCACGGCGCGTGCGAAATGGGCAGATCGGAAGAAAATGGTTGAGGGCTGGGGGCCCGGGGAAGTAACGGCGCGAAGCGCCAGGCTGTGGCCTCCGTGGCGACCGGGGACAAGCCGTCACGACCCGGCCTGGCGCTATTACTTCGCCGCATTTCTGGTCGGCTCCGCCGACCCCGGCCGGCCTCCGCCGGCCTCCTCCTTGGCACCGGGCTTTGCCCGGCGCCGGCCGTGGCCCGGGGCAGGCTGCCCCTCAACGGTCAGCCGGAGCACTCGGAGCACCGGCCGACGATGGCGAAGTGCCGGCGGTCAAGCTGGAAGCCGAACTCCTTTTCGAGCATGCCGAACAGGGGCCGCAGCTTGGCGATCGGCAGCTCCTGGACCCGTTCGCACTGCTCGCAGAACAGGTGCTGATGGGTCTCGTCGGTCAGGTGGTAGACGGCCCGGCCGTGACCCAGATGGACGTGGTCGACCACCCGCAGTTCCTCCAGCGCCTCCAGCGTCCGGTAGACGGTGGAGAGATTGACGGAAGGGAAACGGGCCTGGACCGCAGACGCGATCTGCTCCGCCGTCACATGGCCTCCGGCTCCGAGCACCGCTTCGATGATGGCCTGGCGGCTGGCGGTCCGCCGTCCGCCGGCGGCGGTGAAGCGGGCGAGGATCTCTTCGACGGCATCCCCCACGGCCACACCCTACCGGCTGTCGCAATGGTTCGCATTTGCAAGTGGCCGCTACAACTCGCTTCCGGGGCACTCGCCGGGCCCGCCTATGCTCTTGAAGCGCGACCCCGGCAGCCGCGGGAACACGATGCAGGGAGCATTCCAGTGACCGATCCCACTTCCCCCTCCGACGTCGAGGTGCTGCCGCCGCCGAGCGGTGAGCAGCCCGCGGAGGAGAGCACCGAGCAGCCCGACCGGGAGTCCGTGTCGCAGCCCTCGAAGCTGATCCGCATCGCCACCATGGTCAAGAGCATGCTCGAGGAGGTGCGCCAGGCGTCGCTCGACGACGCCGGCCGCCAGCGCCTGCGTCAGATTCACGAACGCTCCCTGGCCGAGCTGAGCGAAGTTCTGTCGGAGGACCTCCGGGAAGAGCTCGGCGAGGTCATGTTGCCGTTCGATGAGGGGACCCCGAGCGATTCAGAGCTGCGAATCGCGCAGGCCCAGCTGGTGGGCTGGCTCGAGGGCCTCTTCCACGGCATCCAGGCCACGATGATGACGCAGCAGATGATGGCCCAGCAGCAGCTCGAGCAGATGCGCCGCCGGGCCCTGCCGCCGGGCCAGCAGCAACCTGACCCCGGCATGGGCCAATACCTCTAGGCCCGGAGCAGCGTTTGGACGACCTCGACCTGGCAAGCGCGCAGGGTTCGCCCTGGTCGCCCGGTTCGTGGCGGGCCATGCCCGCCGCCCAGCAGCCGGAGTGGCCCGACCCCGACGCGCTCGAGCGGGCCCTGGACCGGTTACGGCGGCTCCCGCCGCTGGTCTTCGCCGGCGAGGCCCGCGCGCTGCGCGACTCGCTGACGGCCGTGGCCGACGGCCGGGCCGTGCTCCTCCAGGCCGGCGACTGCGCCGAATCGTTCGACTTCTCGGCCAACTCGATCCGGGACAAGCTGCGGGTCATCCTCCAGATGGCGGTAGTCATGACCTACGGCTCGGGCGTGCCGGTGGTGAAGGTCGGCCGGATCGCCGGCCAGTTCGCCAAGCCCCGGTCGTCGGCCACCGAGACCCGCGACGGCGTCGAACTCCCGTCCTTCCGGGGGCACATCATCAACGACCCCGGATTCTCGGCCGAGGCCCGGGCCGCCGACCCCAACCGCCTCGTCGACGCCTACCACCAGTCAACCGCCGCCCTGAACCTGCTGCGGGCGTTCACCAAGGGCGGCTTCGCCGATCTGACCCAGGTCCACGCATGGAACCAGGAGTTCGTGGCCGCCAGCCCCGAAGGGCTCAACTACGAGATGCTGGCCAACGAGATCGAGCGGGCGCTGCGGTTCATGGCCGCCTGCGGGATCGACCTGGGCAAGGAGTCGGCGCTCCACCAGGTCGACTTCTGGACGTCGCACGAGGCGTTGCTGCTGGGTTGGGAAGAGGCGCTCACCCGGCAGGACAGCCTGACCGGCGACTGGTACGACTGCTCCGCTCACCTGCTGTGGATCGGCGAACGGACGCGCCAGCCCGACGGCGCCCACGTCGAGTTCCTGGCCGGAGTCCACAACCCGATCGGGGTCAAGCTCGGGCCCACTGCCACGCCGGAGGAGACCGTGGCGCTCTGCGCCCGTCTCGACCCGGACCGCCGCCCGGGCCGGCTGGTGCTGATCTCCCGCATGGGCGCCGAGGTGGTGCGCGACGCGCTGCCGCCACTGTTGCGGGCGGTGCGGGGCGCCGGCCACCCGGTCGTGTGGGCCTGCGATCCCATGCACGGCAACACATTCACCAGTCCCAGTGGGTATAAGACCCGGCAGTTCGAAGACGTCATGGAGGAAATCCGGGGCTACTTCGCCGTGCACCGGGCGGAGGGTTCGTGGCCCGGTGGGATTCATGTGGAGTTGACCGGCGACGACGTGACGGAATGCCTCGGCGGGTCGGGCGACGTCCGCTCCGACCACCTCCAGCAGCGCTACGAGACGATGTGCGACCCCCGCCTGAACGCCCGCCAGTCGCTCGACCTCGCCTTCCAGGTGGCCGAGCTCTTGAGGAGCTGAGAACGAACATGCCTGCAGAGGACATCGACTTCGGTCCGAATGTCGGTCTTGTCGAAGAGATATACCGGCAGTGGCTGGAGGACCCGTCCTCGGTGTCGGAGAGCTGGCAGGACTTCTTCGCCGACTACAAGCCGAGGCTCCCCGGCAAGAGCGGCAACGGTGAAACCGCCGTGGCCGAAGCGCCGGAGGCCAAGTCGGATGAGCCGAAGGCCAAGGCGGAGGAACCAAAGGCCAAGGCGGAGGAACCAAAGGCCAAGGCGGAAGAGCCAAAGGCCAAGGCGCAGGAACCGAAGGCCAAGTCGGAGGAGCCGAAGTCGGAGGAGCCGAAGCCAGCTTCACCGGCACCCGATGGCGCCACACCGCTCAAAGGCGCGGCGGCTTCCATCGTCAAGAACATGGAGGCCAGCCTGGCGGTGCCCACCGCCACGTCGGTCCGCGTGATGCCGGCCGGGTTGCTCGAGGTCAACCGGCGGGTCGCCAACAACTACCTGGTGCGGGTCCAGCGGCAGGGCAAGATCAGCTTCACTCACCTCATCGGCTGGGCTCTGGTGAAGGGCCTCCAGAAGATGCCGGTGATGAACTCCAGCTTCGCCACGGTGGACGGCAAGCCCGGGGTCATCCGGCATCCGCACGTCAACCTCGGCCTGGCCGTCGACGTGGCCAAGTCCGACGGGTCCCACAGCCTCCTGGTCCCGAACATCAAGGAGGCCGACACCCTCGATTTCGACGGCTACTTCGCCGCGTACGAGGACATCATCCGCCGGGTCCGCGCCGGCAAGATCGGCGCCGACGACTTCGCCGGCACCACGGTGACGCTGACGAACCCGGGCACCATCGGCACGGTCCACTCCGTCCCCCGGCTCATGCCCGGGCAGGGAGCGATCATCGGCGTCGGCACGATCGACTACCCCGCCGAGTACCAGGGCGCCGACCCCCGCACCCTGGCCCGCCTCGGGCTCGGCAAGGTCGTGACGCTGACGTCGACGTATGACCACCGCATCATCCAGGGTGCCGAGTCGGGCGAGTTCCTCAAGTGGGTCCACCAGGTCCTGCTCGGGGCCGAGGGCTTCTACGACGAGGTCTTCGCGTCGTTGCGCGTCCCCTACGAGCCGGCCCGCTGGCGGCAGGACATCAGCCCCGACCACGACGCCGAGGACGAGGTCGACAAGCAGGCCCGGGTCCTGCAGCTCATCAACATCTACCGCGTGCGGGGCCATCTCATCGCCGACCTCGACCCTCTGGGCCGCAAGCCCGCCCACACGCCGGTCGAGCTCGACCCGATCTACTACGGGCTCACCATCTGGGACCTGGAGCGATCCTTCGCCACCGGCGGCCTGGCCGGCTCCAAGACGATGAAGCTGGTCGACATCCTCGGCGTCCTGCGCGACGCCTACTCCCGCACGGTCGGCATCGAGTACATGCACATCCAGGAGCCCGACCAGAAAGAGTGGATCCAGCAGCAGGTGGAGGGCGCCCGGGTCGACGTCCCGCTGCCCGACAAGCGGCGCATCCTCGAGCGGCTCAATGCCGCCGAGGCCTTCGAGCGGTTCCTGCACACGAAGTACCTGGGCCACAAGCGGTTCGGGCTCGAGGGAGCCGAGAGCCTCATCCCCATGCTCGACGCCATCCTCAACGAAGCGACCGCCGCCGGCATGGAGGAGGCCGTCCTCGGCATGGCCCACCGAGGCCGTCTCAACGTGCTGGCGAACATCGTCGGCAAGTCCTACGGCCAGATCTTCCGGGAGTTCGAAGGGAACCTCGACCCGATGGCCGCCCAGGGTTCGGGCGACGTGAAGTACCACCTGGGGGCGACCGGCGTGCACCGCAGCCCCACTTCCCGCATGCTCGACCTCACCCTGGCCTCCAACCCGAGCCACCTCGAAGCGGTCGACCCTGTGGTGGAGGGCATGACCCGGGCCAAGCAGGACCGCCGTGTCGACACCTCCCACACATCCACGCTGGCCGTGCTGATCCACGGCGACGCCGCCTTTGCCGGGCAGGGCGTGGTGGCCGAGACGTTCAACCTGTCACAACTCCCCGGTTACCGGGTCGGCGGAACCATCCACGTCGTGGTCAACAACCAGGTCGGTTTCACCACTGCTGCGGAGCACGGCCGTTCCTCGCTCTATGCGACCGATGTAGCCAAGATGGTGCAAGCCCCGATCTTCCACGTGAACGGCGACGACCCCGAGGCCTGCGTGCGGGTGGCCCGCCTGGCCTTCGCCTACCGGGCCCAGTTCGCCCGCGACGTGGTGATCGACATGATCTGCTACCGGCGCCACGGTCACAACGAGGCCGACGAGCCGGCCTACACGCAGCCCGCGATGTACGGCCTCATCGAGGCCCGGCGATCGATCCGCAAGCTCTACACCGAGTCGTTGATCAACCGGGGCGACATCACGGTCGAGGAAGCCGAGGCCGCACTCGCCGACTTCCAGGCCCGCCTGGAAGGTGCGTTCAACGAGACCCGCCAGTCGGAGCCGCCGACCACGGAGCAGATCCCGCCGCCCGCCGTCGACGAGTGGGCTCGCGACGATCGGCCGTCGGTTGAGACCGCCGCTCGCGAGGATCGCCTCGCCACGGTCATCGAGGCGCTCACCGCTACGCCCGAAGGATTCACCTTCCACCCGAAGCTGGAGAAGCAGATCCAGAACCGCAAGACGGGTTTCGAGGCCGGCACGGTCGACTGGGCACTCGCCGAGTCGCTCGCCTTCGGAACGCTGCTGCTCGATGGGGTGCCCGTCCGCCTGGCGGGGCAGGACTCCCGCCGCGGCACCTTCTCCCAACGTCACGCGGTGCTCGTCGACTACAAGTGCGAGGCCGAGCACGTCCCGCTGGCGGTGTTGGGCCGGGGCCAGGCCCCGTTCCGGATCTACGACTCGCTGCTGTCGGAGTACGCCGCCCTCGGGTTCGACTACGGCTATTCGGTTTCCTACCCCGAGACGCTCGTGCTGTGGGAGGCCCAGTTCGGGGACTTCGTCAACGGCGGCCAGATCATCATCGACCAGTTCATCGTGGCCGCCGAGGACAAGTGGGGTCAGGAGAGCGGCCTGGTGCTGCTGCTGCCTCATGGCTTTGAGGGACAAGGTCCTGAGCACTCCAGCGCCCGGCTGGAGCGGTTCCTCACGGCCTGCGCCGAGGACAACATCCGGGTCGCCTACCCGACGACGGCGGCGAACTACTTCCACCTGCTGCGGGCCCAGGCGCTGGCCCGTCCCCGCAAGCCCCTCGTGATCATGACGCCGAAGCGGTACCTGCGGATGCCGGCGTCGCGCTCAGCGGTGAGCGAACTGACCGACGGACGGTTCGCCCCGGTGCTCGGCGACCAGGACTCGCCGCCGGGAGAGACGGTGCGCCGAGTTGTGCTCTCCACCGGGAAGTTCGGCCACGAGCTGATCGAGCGGCGCAACAAGGAGAACGCCCCCGTGGCGGTGCTCCGCCTCGAACAGCTCTACCCGTTCCCCGGCGCCGATCTGAAAGCAGCGCTCGAGGCCTACCCGGACGCCGAGCTGGTGTGGGCCCAGGAGGAGCCGGAGAACATGGGCGCCTGGTCCTTCGTCCAGAGCCACCTCCGACGGGTGCTTCCCGACGTGCTCATCACCCCGGTCGCTCGGGAGGAGAGCGGCAGCCCCGCCAGCGGCAGCCAAACGGTCCACGACCGCGAGCAGGACGACCTGCTCGCGGCCGCCATCACCGAACGGCTTTAAGCGACGGTTTCACGGTCCCGGGCCGGCGAAGCTGCCGGGCCGGGATGTGACGAGGCGCGCCGTGCGCTGAGCCCGATCTTGCCGATGGCGAGGGCGAAGCCGATGGACACGAAAGCCAGGATGCCATGGACGACCTTGAACCCGGCCGACTCGTCCTGGCCCGCCATGATGACGAGCCGGCTGATCCAGACGTAGAGCGTCCAGACGGCGGCGGCGAGCAGGATGCGGGTCTGGCGGCGGGTCAACGTCACGGAAGCTTCTCCAGGGCGGTCATTGCGGCGTCGACGGCGGCGGTCGATGCCGGGGTCATGGGCAGGCGCAGCGAGGGGGTCGGGATCTTGCCGAGGGCGTGGAGCACGCCCTTGATGACCGACGGGTTGGGTTCGGCGAAGAGGCGCTTCACCAGCGGGAGCAACGCTTCGGAAAGGGACCGGCCTTCGTCGAGCTTGCCGGCGAGGCCGCACTCGATCATCGCCACGAACCGCTCGGTGGCAATGTTCGCCGAGGCGGCGACGGTGCCGGCGCCGCCCATGAGGACGGTCGGGAACAGGTAGGCGTCGTCGCCGCCGAGGACGGCGAAGCCGCCGTCGCGAGGTGCTCCGGCCAGCACCTCGAGCGTGTCGAGGTCGATGCTGCCGACCGCCTGCTTCACGCCAGCGATGTTCGGTTCGGAAGCCAGCGTCAGGAGCGACGCCGATCCGAGGGCCCGTCCGGTGCGGTAGGGGATGTTGTAGACGACGAGCGGGACGGGGCTGGCGGCAGCCACCGCCCGGAAGTGCTCGATGATCCCCGCCTCGGAAGGCCGCACGTAATACGGCACGACCGACAACGCCGCCGCCAACGCCGGCGTGCCCGCCAACTCCTTCACGGCGGCCACCGACGCGGCGGTGTTGTTGGTCCCGGCCCCGACAATCAACTGCGCCGACCGCTCCGCACAGGCGCGAGCACAGATATCGATGACGGCCTGCTTCTCTTCTTTCTCCAGCGCCGCCGACTCAGCGGTGGTACCGAGCGCCACGATGCCGGCTGCGCCGGCATCGAGATACCCCTGCACCAGGGCCTCCAATGAGTCGAGGGCCACGCTGCCGTCCCGCCCAAAGGGCGTGACGGCCGCCACATACACGCCCCGCAAATTCAACTGACTCGCCATAGAAAGAAGGGTACCCTCCCCGCTCGTCCCGGCCGCCTCCGGCGCCCGACCCCTCTTCCCCCGAAGTCCACGACATCTCGGCACGGATTCCCGCGGATTCCGCGGTTATCCGTGCCCAGAATCCGGAGGCCGGGATGAAAAGACTGCGGGAGCTGGCGGCGAAGCAATACTCCGCCTTCTCAGCGGCCCAAGCGGCGGCATGCGGGATCTCTGAGGACGCCTTGTTCCGGGCGACCCGGCGAGGACACGTGATCCGACTCCAGACGTCGGTCTTCGCAATCGCTGGATCCCCGGAGACATGGGAACGCTCGCTCATGGCCGCCTGTTTGGCTGGCGGGGAAGGCGCCGTCGCCTCCCACAGGGCGGCCGCACGAATCTGGGGTCTTGCTGACGACCCGAGCGACACCGCAGAAATCACCGTTCCACGAGGTCGGCTCCCTCGGTTGCGCGGAGTGATCGTCCACCGATCGGGAGACCTTGTCCCGACGCACACGACCGTCCGTCGACGGATTCCGGTCACTAATCCGTTGCGGACCATGGTGGACCTCGCAGCGGTCCTGACGCCGGACAAAGTTGAGGATGCTCTCGATGCGGGCCTGCGGTGGCCGGCCTTGTTTTCGGTGGCGGCCGTCGAGGCGATGCTCAACCAACTTGCCGGACGGGGTCGTAGTGGGACCGGAGTGCTCAGAAAGGTGCTCGACGAGCGGCTTTTTGGGGATGCCATCGAAGACTCTGAGCTCGAGAAACGGATGGGGAAGCTGCTGAAGCGGGCCGGGTTGCCGAAGGCGGTGTTCCACTACGTCGTGCAAACGCCGGCGGGGTTGTTCCTGGCTGAAGTGGACTTTGCCTATCCGGAGATCAAGCTGGCGATTGAAGTCGATGGGTTCGATGCGCATGGGACGCCGCGGGCGATGGCGAAGGATTTCGTGCGGCAGAACGGCCTCGCGCCTTATCGGTGGCACGTTCTTCGGTTTACGTGGCGGCAGGTCACCGACGAGCCGGACATGGTGGCGGCGACCATCCGGCGGACCATCGCAGCGCTGCAGGCGGCCTGAGCTACCGGGCGGCGAGGTCGCGGGCCCGGAAGAAGATTCCGTCGAGCATGTCTTCGGTCAGCTTGCCGGTGAAGGTGTTTTGCTGGCTGGGGTGGAAGGAGCAGAGGATCAGGGGGCCAGCGGTGGCGACTTCCACTCCGTGGCCGAACTTCGGGCGGGGGGCCGGCAGGTCGATCGACAGGTCGCGGAGGGTTCGCCAGATGGCTTCGTAGGCGAACGAGCCGAGGACCACGATGACGGCCGGTTCCAGAACGGCGAGCTCGCGCAGCAGGTAGCCGGCGCAGGTGTCGCGCTCGGTGATCGTGGGCTTGTTGGCGGGAGGGGCGCAGCGCACCGCCGCCGTGATCCAGGCGCCGGTCAGGCGCAGGCCGTCGTCGGCCGAGACCGAGTGGGGCTGGTTGGCGAAGCCCGCCTTGTGCATCGACCGGAAGAGCCAGTCGCCCGACCGGTCGCCGGTGAAGACCCGGCCCGTCCGGTTGCCGCCGTGGGCGGCGGGGGCCAGCCCGGCCACGACCACGCGGGCGTCGGGGTCGCCGAATCCGGGGATCGGACGGCCCCAGTAGGTCTCTCCCCGGAAGGACGAGCGGGGGTTGGCCGCAACCTCCTCCCGCCAGGCGACGAGCCGGGGACACCGGCGGCACTCCACAACCTCCGCGGTGATCGCCTCGAGCGCCTCCTGCCGATCCCGGGTCGGGCTCACTCCGTTGGCGAGGCAGGGGGCTTCTTGGGGGCCGTCGGGTCGGGGCCGGCGGCTACGGAGGAGGGCATCGGCTTCAGGAGCATCGGCATCGGGGCTTCGATGCCTTCCTCTTCGAAGACCCGGCGCAGGATCCGGCGCATCTGCCGTTCGATCGGCTTCGAATCGACGGAGGGTGCGAGCTTGGCACTGACCCTGGCGATGTATTGGTGGTCCTGGAAGGCGTTGACCCCGGCGACGGTGGGGGCCTCCATCAGGGAGCCGCCGATCTGCTCATCGTTGGCGACCTCGAGGCAGTAGCGCTCGAGCACTTCGAGTGCCCGCTCGACCGATGTGCTGTAGGCGATGCCGGCGTCGATGGACACCAGCGACCAGCCCTTCGACTTGTTGGTCACGAGCCGGACGTCGCCGGACGGGACGATGTGGATGTCGCCGTTGGTGGCCCGCAGCGTGGTCGTGCGCAGTGTGACCCGCTCCACCGTGCCGGTCACGCCGCTGATCGTGATCTCGTCGCCGATCGTGTACTGCCCCTCGGCCAGGAGGAACAGGCCGTTCAGCAGGTCCTTCACCATGGTCTGGGCGCCGAAGCCGACGGCGAAGCCCAGCACACCGGCCGAGGCCAGGAGCGCGCCGGTGTTCACACCGAGCACAGCCAGGGCGGCCATGGCACCGATGACCACGACCACCGCCACGCCCAGGTAGTGGAGGACGTCGAAGAGGGCGGTCAGCCGCCCCGCCTCTGCCGCACCCTTGACGGCGAGCCGGCTCTTTTCGATCCGACGCTGGAGCCGGTAGAGGAAGATGCGGACCAATCGCACGGCGATGACCGTGCCGAGGATGATCAGGACGATCCGCAGACCGTCGTCACGGGCAAAGTCGCTGAGGGCGTCTCCGATGCGTTCCAAACGCTCGGCGGCCGGAAGGATCGCTGCGCCGAACCTGGCGTTCACAACGGTCAAGGTTAAGGGCTGCCACCGGCGGGGTGGCTCATGCTGCCCGAACGAGAAATACTGGCAAGCGTGATCGACCTGGAGCCGGCCGGGGGGACGCGGGCGTCGGGCGCTGGCATTCCTGGGGCCGGCGCCAAGCAGGTCACGCTCGTGATGGTCGGCCTGCTCGCACTGGTGCTGGTCGCCGGCTCCCTCGCCGGGCGCGCGCCGGCGGAGCGGCCCCGCCAGCGGCTGGCGTTCGATGAGCCCAGCCCGCGATCGGTGGAGGCCACCGTGCAAGAAGCCGCCGGGGAACCAGCGGCTGGCCTCAGGAGCGCCGAGCCCGCCCGTCCGCCGGCGAACATCCCGGACGGGTGGAAGTGGCGGACGGTGGGGCCGCTGCGCGGCCGGCAGGGCAACATCGCCGTCTGGACCGGCCACGAAGTCATCTACTGGGGCGGCGACCGCCCGGGGCGGGCGCCGGAGGGAGCGGCCTACGACCCCAAGGCCGACCGGTGGCGCCGCATCAGCCGGTCACCGCTCACCAACCGCACCGACGCCGGAGCCGTCTGGACGGGCCGAGAGGTGGTGGTCTTCGGCGGCGTGAACGGAGGCGGCCGCCAACGCGACGGCGCCGCGTACGACCCGGCGAACGACCGCTGGCGGCCGATCGCCGAGGCCCCGCTCTCCGGCAGGATCCCCCTGGCGGTGGCCTGGTCGGGCACGGAGGCGATCGTCGTCGGCTCCCGGGGCTATGGCCTGTACGACGGCCTTCAGGACGCCGCCGCCTACGACCCGGCCACGGACACCTGGCGCGCCTTGCCTGCCCTGCCGATCCAGATCAACGAAGGTTCCTCGGTGTGGACTGGCTCGGAACTCATCGTCTACGGCAAGTTCCTCGATCGCCAGCGCGGTGTGCAGGGCCCCGACGGCCGGGCCCGCGGGTCGGCCCTCGACCCGGTGGCCGGCCACTGGCGCGACCTGCCGCCGGCGCCGCTGTCGGGCCAGTCGATCACCCTGGCCTGGAACGGGTCCGAGACGATCGGGTGGGACCACAACCGTTACGCGGCCGCCTACGACCGGCTGAGCAACGCCTGGCTGACCCTGCCCGACCTGCCGCTCGAGGGCCGGGACTGCCTCCCCCGCGCCACCTCGGCCGGCCAGGCCGTGTTCGCCACCCACTGCGGGCAGGGCGCACTGTTCGACCGGGATCGGTGGGTGTGGGAGGCGGTGGAGGTGCCGGCGACGGCCGTCGATCCCCCCATCTGGACAGGTCAGGGGTTGGTGATGTGGTTGGCGCCGTCGGGCCGACCCGACGACGGCACCTGGTTCCGCCCGATGCGCTAGCGGTGCGGCACCCGATGCCGTAGCGCGGTCGCACTAGCGTTCCCGCCACCGTGCGCATCCTGCTGATCGTCAATGCCACCGCGTCGTCGGTGACCGCCCGGGCCCGGGTGGTGATCGCCAAGGCGCTGACCGCCGACCACGACCTGACGGTGGCGGAGACGAGCCGTCGCGGACACGCCGAGCGCCTGGCCCACGGCGCGGCGAACGACGGCTACGACGTCGTGGTAGCCATGGGCGGCGACGGCACCCTCAACGAGGCGGCCAACGGCCTGGCCGGCACCACCACCGCTCTCGCCCCGTTGCCGGGCGGGTCGACCAACGTCTTCGCCCGGACCATCGGCATCGCTCGCGATCCGCTGGAGGCGACGGGCCAGTTGCTGGCGTCGCTCCATCGCCACTCCTACCGCCGCATCGGCGTGGGCGCGGTCAACGGGAGCCGCTTCCTGTTCCACACCGTCCTGGGGTTCGTCGCCGCCGTCGTCGCCCAGGTCGAACGGCGCAACGAGCTGAAGCGCT
>JAICGL010000041.1 GCA_025923175.1 Acidimicrobiia bacterium | reverse complement strand
AGGACTGACGCTGACAGAGGACTTGCGTCCCCAGCCGTTCCAGGACGTCATGAGCCGCGTCGGCCGCCGCACCGGGGAACCGATCGCGTCGGTGGGCGCCCACTTCTTCGACTGCCTCCACCTCGACGGCGAAGACCTCCTCGACCGCCCGCTGCTCGAGCGGCTCGAGGCCCTTGAGCAGGTGGCCGGGCCGTTGCGCATCCCCGGTCAGGTGACCGACGACCCCGCCGTCGCCGAAGAGGTGCTGCAGGCTTCGCTGGCCGCCGGTCACGAGGGCGTGGTCCTCAAGGGCGCGTCGTCGCCCTACGAGGCGGGACGGCGGGGCAAGTCGTGGCGCAAGGTCAAGGTGGCCCGCACCTTCGATCTCGTCGTGCTCGGCGCCGAGTGGGGCCACGGCCGCCGCAAAGGCTGGCTTTCGAACCTCCACCTTGGCGCCCGCGACCCGGCCAACGGCGAGTTCATCATGGTGGGCAAGACCTTCAAAGGGCTGACGGACGCCTCCCTTACCTGGCAGACGGAGCGCTTCCTCGAACTCGAGACCCACCGCGAAGGCATCACCGTGTTCGTCCGTCCCGAGCAGGTCGTCGAGATCGCACTCGACGGCGTGCAGACGTCAACCCGTTACCCCGGTGGCCTGGCGCTGCGCTTTGCCCGCGTGAAGCGCTACCGCGACGACAAGCCCCCCGCCGAAGCGGACACCATCGACTCCCTCCGACTCCTCCTGGGCCGGCCGGACGCCAACGACGAAGCGGGATAAACCAACACGAGTGGTGTCGGATCGGGTATGGAGCCAAAGATCGGGACGAAAACGACCACTTTTCGGTCCGTTTCAGTCCCAGACTTTGGGTCTACCGAGCAAGCCCGCGCCTTTGGTGCGCTCGGTCCGGAGGCGTCGGCCTTCGGAACACCGGGCAGTGATAGGGCGTTCCAAGATCTGACCGTTGTAGCGGAGAGGACCGGACGTGACCGAGGTGCGTGACAACCCCGAGAAGTCCCGATACGAGCTTCTGGAGGACGGGAAGCTCGTCGGGGTGGCGGACTACCGGCCGATGGGCACTGGTCTCTCGGGGGACACCCCCCAACCCCCGAGGCTCGGCTTTCCGCACACCGAGATCGTGCCGGGCCGGCGGAACCAGGGGCTCGGGCACCAGCTCGTCAAGGGAGCGCTCGACGATGTCCGGCGCAAGGGCGTCAAGGTCGTTCCCTATTGCTGGTTCGTGGCGGAGTTCATCCAGGACACCCCCGAGTCCGCCGACGTGACCACGGCCGGGGGTGGGGCTGGGGCCCCACCCTCCGGAGGAGGACGGGGTTGGGGCCCCGTCCGGGGCGGCGAAGCCGCCAGAAATATGCCGGAGGACGGCGTTAGCCGGCCGTAGGCGTGATCTCGCTTCTCCGCCGTAACGGCGACTTCCGGGCCGTCTTCCTGGCCCAGATCGTCTCCTTTTGCGGGGACTGGTTTGCCACGGTGGCCATGCTCGGGTTGGTCATCGACCGGACGGACTCCAATTTCGCCACCGCGGCCGTGTTCGTGGTGCAGATGCTGCCGGGGTTCCTGCTGAGCCCGTTTGCCGGGCCGGCGGCGGATCGTTTCGACCGCCGGAAGCTGATGATCGGCGTCTCGCTGCTCCAGGCGGCATCCGCCGGGCTGTTCCTCGCCGCCGTCCACGGCCCCGTGGCGTTCGCCTTTCTGGCGCAGGGTCTCATCTCGGGGCTCGGCGCCTTCTTCCTTCCGGCGTCGCAGGCGGCGCTGCCCAACCTGGTCGACGGCGACGACCTGAAGCTGGCCACCGTCATGATCTCGAGCACGTGGGGGGCGATGCTGGCGGTCGGCGCCGCGGTGGGCGGGGCGTTCACGGTGGCCTTCGGCCGGGACGCCTCCTTCGTCGCCGACGGCGTGAGCTTCCTCGTCGCCGCCGCCCTGATCATCTCCGTGCGGCGACCGACGCACGAGGTCGGAGTCGAGCGGCCCCGGGGGCGGATGCGGCCGGTGGCCGACACGGTCGAGACGTTCCGGTACGCCCGGACCAATCCGCTGGTGGCCGCGCTGCTCAGCTCCAAGCTGGGCTTCGGGCTGGGCAGTGGAACGATGGCGATGCTGCCGCTGCTGGCCTCCGGCCCCTTCCACGCCGGCGATTCCGGGACGGGCATCCTGCTGGGCGCCCGGGGCCTCGGCGTGGTGATCGGCCCCTTCATCGCCAACGTGCTGCTCGCCCGCCGGACAGGCCGGTCGGCCATGCACGGGATCCTCCTCGTGTGCGGCACAGCCGGCCTCATCTACGCCGCGGGCTATGTCGTGGTCGGGGTGGCGCCCGTCCTTTGGATCGCCGCGCTCGGCGCGCTCCTCGCCCACCTCGGCGGCGGCGCGCAGTGGGCGCTGTCGACCTACGGGCTGCAGTCGGCCGTCCCGGACTACATCCGCGGGCGCGTCTTCGCGGCCGACTTCGCCCTGGTGACGGTCAGCATGAGCCTGTCGCTGCTGGTGTCGGGAGCGCTGGCCGAGGTGACCGGGCCCCGCCTGCCGACGCTGCTGCTCGCCGGGGTCGGAGCGCTGTGGAGCGCCGTCTACCTGACGCTGACGGGCCCCCTGCGCCGGCAGCACGCCGACGCGGCCGAGGCGGTCAGCTCTGCTGCCTCCCGAAGGTGAAGACGTCGGGGTTGGCCGGGTCGATCGTGACCTCCACCCAGTGGTCCACGTTGGCCTGGGCGTAGGTTTGCAATTCGATCAGGTTCGGCGCCTCCCGCCACTCCTTACCGAGCCGGTAGACGTGGGTATCGCCGTGCACGAGGACGACGGGCTTGTCGAACGCCCGGGTCCGGCTGATCAGCACGTCTTCGAGTTCCTCGTCGGAGTTCCCGTCGAAGGGGTCGTCCTGCCAGATGATCATCACGCCCCGGCTCTGCTGGGCTTCGGCCGTGTCGAAGGCGGCGTTGAGCCAGGCGACGTTGGCGTCATGCAGGCCCTCGGCGCCGTCGCTCCGGCCGTCCGGGCCGGGCACGTTCAAGGTTGCGAACACGATGTTGCCCGCCGTCCACCGGGCGTTCTCCACCCACGGCGCCGCCTGGCGGGTGAGGGTCAGGCGCCGCTGGCCGAGCGACCGGGCGTCGGAGAAGAAGCGCTGGCGGATGGCGGCCAGCCGTGCCTCGGGGTCGGGGCAGTCGGCCCACTCGTTGTCGCCGGGAGTGAACACCAGCGGTGACGAGAAGCCGTCGAACAATTCGTAGACGTACTGCAGCCGCTCGTCGGTGCACGGATCGTCGGGGTGCTGGATGTCGCCGTCGTGGACGACGAAGGCGTAGGGCCGCGACGAGATAGCGGTGCGAGTGTTGAGGAGTATGCGGTCCTGCTCGGCGTTGTACCCGCTGTCGCCGATCAGGGCGATCGTGAAGGGACCGTCGGGCGCGGGCGCCTCTGGGGCCCGATCGCCCGGAGCGGGCGGCGGGCCGGGCGACGGAGCAGCCGGTGCCTGCGGGAGGTGGGGTGGCGCCACGATGGCCACGATCGGCGCCGGGATCGGAGCGCCGGCGGTCGAACCCTGGTGCTTCGCGTCCCCGTAGGCGTAGACGACCCCGGAGGAGCCGGTCAGCCAGTACCCGTTGCCGGTCGGTGAGCCGGCCATGCCGACGATGGGGTTGGCCATCCGGCGCCCGGCGGCGGACCCGGCGTACGCCGCGTCGCCGAAGCTGAACAGGCCGCCGTCGGAGGCGACGAAGCGGTAGCCCCGACCCGTCCGCGACGACGACATTCCGGTGATCGGCTTGTTGAGGATGATCGCTCCGGTAGAACCGAAGAAGCCGGCGTCGCCGAAGGCGAAGATCCCGCCGTCGGACGCCACTAGCCAGTAGCCGCGGCCGGTCGGTGTCGACGCCATGCCCACGATCGGCTTGTTGAGCCGCATCGCTCCCGTCGAGCCGAAGAAGCCGGCGTCGCCGAAGGCGAAGATGCCGCCGTCGGTCGCCACCAGCCAGTAGCCCGCGCCGCTGGGTGTGCCGGCCATCCCGACGATCGGCTTGTTGAGCCGCATCGCCCCGGTCGAGCCGAAGAAGCGGGCGTCACCGAAGGAGAAGATCCCTCCGTCGGTGCCGACCAGCCAGTACCCCTCGCCGCTCGGGGTTGCGGCAGCGCCGGTGATCGGGCGGGCGGGCGTCCGGCCGCTCAGCGAACCGTGGGCGGGGGCGCCGAAGGGGTAGACGTTGCCGTCAGAGCCGACGAGCCAGTAGCCACCGGAGGACGCCGCCGCGGCGCGCGCCTGCCCGTCGATCGGAGACGGGCCGGCCGTCGATCCGCCGGGCGCGCCGGCCACGGCGCGGGTGACCCCTGCCACCGAAAGGACGGCGACGGCAACGGCCAGCCGTCGAAACTTTGCTCGACGCACGAAGGTCCTCCGGACGGTCCCTAGTCGGGCCACCTCGCGCCGCGTTCTCGACAGACGTGCCCCTTTGCTGGGGATTCGCCGGAAATGACTGGAGTTCCTGCCGAGCTACCCGGAGGCGAGAGTCAGCGGGCGGTGGCCCTGGCTACGTCGAGCCGGCCCCGGCAGGTCGGGCTGTCCGCCCCGCAGGCGACGCTCTTGTCGGCGGTGTCGAGCAACCGCTGGACGGCATCCTGCGGGCTCATCCCCTGGGCCAGCAGAAGGGCGACCGCCCCGGTCACGTGAGGGGCGGCCATCGAGGTGCCGGCCAGATAGGCGTACGAGTTCTGCTTGTCCTTCTCCCAGAACGTCGACCAGACCTTGCGAGTCTCATCGCCGTCGGAGGCTCCACCGGGGGCAAGGAGGGCCCATTTGGCGTTGCCCGTGGGGCTGGAGTAATCGGCCACGAGGTCGTCGGGGCCGGTGGCGCCGACGACGAGGGCGTCGATGTCGCCGTATTCCTGGCTGCCGATTCCCACGCCGAACAGGCCGGAGTTCCCGGAAGCGATCACCGGCACGGCGCCCTTCGACCAGGCGTACTCGATCCCGTCGGAGAGGCGGCTGCCGAACGTGGCCGTCCGCACGAAGAGCAGGTCGCCCAGGCTCAGGTTCACAACCCTGGCCCCCTGGTCGACGACCCAGCGGATCCCGGCGTTGGCGTCTTCGATGTTGATGCCGCCGCCGGCGTCGGCCACCTTGGCCACTACCAGTTCGGCGTCGGGGGCGACGCCGGCAACCCCGATGCCGTTGTCGCGGTTGGCGGCGATGATGCCGGCGACGTGGGTACCGTGGCCGACGTCGTCCTGGCCGGAACCCTCGCACTTGGCGGGGTCGCCCCTGGACTGGAGGCAACTGGTGGCGGCGACGACCCGGTTGGCGAAGTCCTCGTGGGCGAGATCGATGCCGGCGTCGACGATGCCGACCCGGACCTTGGCGCCGGTGGTGCGGGCCCAGGCCGCCTCCGCGCCGATCTGATGGAGGCCCCACTGCTTCTCGAACCCGGGGTCATTCGAAGCCCCGGCAGGGGGGAGCGCAAGACTCGCGGCCAGCGCGATTGCTGCCGCATAGAACCCCAAGCTCTTTCGCACCATTTGGTAAGGATACCGGCCATTTGGTCGGTGAACTATGGCGGGATTTGGGTGAAATGTCCTCGCCGCACCGGCGACCGGGAACAACCGTCGGGCAAGCCGGGTTGCACGGGTTGTAGTTGTATCTGCAAGTACCTGAGGAGTGTGCTGCCATGCCTGCCGTGACCGCCGACACCGTGACCCTGCCCCGCCTCCCCGAGCCGGTGGCCGGCGCCGTCGAGCGCCCGGTGGCCGGCGTACACGCCGCGCCCTCCGGGTTCGAAGGCGAGGGGTTCCCGGTGCGGCGGGCGTTCGCCGGCGTGCCGCTCGAGGCGCTCGACCCGTTCATCCACATGGACCAGATGGGCGCCATCGACTACGCCCCGGGCGAACCCCGGGGTACCGACTGGCACCCGCACCGCGGCTTCGAGACCGTGACCTACATGCTCGACGGCACCTTTCAGCACCAGGACTCCCACGGCGGCGGGGGTGTCATCACCGACGGCGCCACGCAGTGGATGACGGCCGGTGGCGGGATTCTCCACATTGAGACGCCGCCGGAGGAACTGGTGGTGAGCGGCGGTCTGTTCCACGGCCTGCAGCTGTGGGTGAACCTGCCGTCCGCCGACAAGCTCGTCGCGCCCCGCTACCAGAGCCTGGCGGGCGAGGAGGCAACGCTGCTGGCGTCGGCCGACGGCGGTGCGCTGGTGCGGATCATCGCCGGTGAGGTGGACGGGCACGGCGGCCCCGGCGCGACGTACACGCCGATCACGTTCCTCCACGCCACGGTGACGCCCGGCGCCCGGCTCCACCTGCCGTGGCGGCCGGACTTCAACGCTCTGGCCTACGTGCTGTCGGGCTCCGGGCGGGTGGGGTCGGAAGGCCGTCCGATGAGCGAGGGCGACCTCGTCGTCTTCGGGCCCGGCGATCACCTCCTCCTCTCGGCCGCCGACCGGCAGAGCACGGCGACGCCGAATCTGGAGGTCGTCGTGCTGGGCGGGCAGCCGATCCGCGAGCCTCTCGCTTGGTACGGACCATTCGTGATGAACACGAAGGCTGAGGTCATGCAGGCGGTCGAGGACTACCAGGCCGGCCGGCTCGGTGTCGTCCCGGTGAACGGTCTGAAGCCCTACCGCGGCTGACGGATCGATGGTCTAGCGTTCCCTCCTTCGTGTGACCCGTCGTCCACCTGCCCGACGGGTCACAACCCCCCCGAGCGAAGGAGGAACGGCCATGGAGGTTGACCGCTACGAGCACGGTGTTCCGGCGTGGGTGGACCTCGGCACGCCCGACATTCCGAAGGCCATCGAGTTCTATTCGGGGCTGTTTGGATGGCAGATCGAGCCGGGGCCGCCGGAGGCCGGTGGGTACTCCATCGCTCTTCTCCGGGGGCGGGCGGTCGCGGGGCTCGGGCCGCAGATGAACCCAGGGCGGCCGTACTGGACGACGTACGTCAGTGTCGACTCGGCCGACGACATCGTCGCCAAGGCCAAGGCCGCAGGCGGCAACGTCCTCATGGACCCGATGGACGTTATGGACGCCGGCCGGATGGCGATCTTCGCCGATCCGGTTGGAGCGGTGATCTCGGTTTGGCAGCCGAACCAGATGCCAGGCGCCGGGATCGTGAACGAACCCAACAGCTACAGCTGGAGCGAACTCATCACCACCGACACCGAGACGTCGAAGCAGTTCTACGGCGAGGTGTTTGGCTGGGGGTCGCAGACGCACGGCGAGGGCTCCCCCATGCCGTACACGGAGTGGAAGATCGGCGACCGCTCCGTCGGCGGGATGATGCCCAAGCCTCCGATGATGCCGGCCGAGGTGCCGCCGCACTGGGGCGTGTACTTCTCGGTCGACGGCACCGAGGCAGCCATGGACAAGGTGAAGGAGCTCGGCGGCCAGGTGATCATGGGCCCGATGGATGTGGAGCCCGGCAGGATCGCCGTCGTCTCTGATCCCCAAGGCGCCGTGTTCAACATCATCACGCTGTCGCCGGAGCGCGCGGCAGGCTGATCGGCCATCGGCGGAGCGTAGAGTCCGGCCGTGAGCGACAACGGCCGGACTCTCACCGTCTACGGGGCGCCGTGGTGCCCCCACTGCAAGCGGGTCAAGCGGTTCCTCGCCGCCCACCGCACGCCCTACGACAACGTCGACATCGATGAGCACCCCGAGGCGATCGAAACGCTGAAGGAGCTGCAGCGCGGGGGGCAGATCATCCCCACGGTGGTCTATGCCGACGGCACCCACGAGGTGAACCCCAGCGACGAGGCGCTGGCCCGCTGGATCGGTCTCAGCCTGGAGGCCGAGCGGGCCGCCAACGACCTGGTCATCATCGGCGGCGGGCCGGCGGGGTTGGCGGCAGCCATCTACGCCGCCCGGGAAGGCATCGACTCCATCGTGGTCGACGGCAGCGCCCTCGGCGGCCAGGCGGGGATCAGCGACCGGATCGACAACTACCCGGGGTTCCCCGAGGGCATCGGCGGCGCGGAGCTTGCCGAACGGTTCGTGGCCCAGGCCAAGCGCTACGGCGTTGAACTGCTGTCGGCCGTGTCGGTGACGTCGGTCACTCCCGACGGCGACGACCTCGTGACAACGCTGGCCTCCGGGCAGGAGTTGACCAGCCATGCGGTGATCGTGGCCACCGGGTCGACCTACCGCCGCCTCGACGTGCCGGGCGAGGAGGACCTGATCGGCGCCGGCGTCCACTTCTGCGCCACCTGCGACGGCCCGTTCTACAAAGGGGCCGAGGAGCTGGTGGTGATCGGAGGCGGCAACTCGGCGCTGGAGGAGGGCCTGCACCTCTCGGAGTACGCCAAGCACGTGCGCGTGCTCGCCCGCTCCGAACTGTCGGGCTCGACCGTTCTGCAGGAACGGGTGCGGTCGGATCCGCAGTTTCTCATTCACACCGGCGTCGACATCGTGAAGCTGGAAGGCAAGCGCGGCCGGTTCAGCGCCGTCGTGGCGAAGGACCGGGAAACGGGTGAGGAGCACCGTTTCCCGGCCGCCGCCGCCTTCGTCTTCATCGGTCTCACGCCGAACAGCGAGCTCCTCGGAGACGCCGTCGAGCGCGACGACGCCGGCTTCCTCGTCACCAGCGCAACCATGGAGACGTCCATGCCGGGCGTCTTCGCCGCCGGCGACGTGCGCGCCGGGTCGACCAAGCAACTCGGCTCCGCCGTCGGCGACGGAATCGCCGCCCTCCTCATGGTCCGCCGCCACCTCGAAGCCCACCGCCACAAGGCCCCGGCGCTCGTCGACACGACCTGCTGAGCGCTAGCTGTTCCAAGGCACGGTCAGCGCAGCCCGGCGACGGTGATGATCGCCCCGTTCGGGGAGCAGTCATGCCCCGCTCCCGAGGCACTCTTTCGTTCCAATGGCAACTACCACCGAGTGCGAGTGCAAACGACCGCTACACCCGAGCGCAGTCCCGGCAAGAGCGAGCGGGTCGGCTTCGGGCTTCTGTGAGCGAGAAACCGCGGGAGGCGCGGTTTTTCGCTCACAGAACGATCGCCCGATGGAACGCAGACGTGCCGTGTGTGCTCGGTGCGTCCGGCGCCGAGACGCTTGGATCCAGCTGGAGCAGGTGCCGCCCCGGTAGGACCCAGAAGTGCCTAACGGGATGGGGCCGGCCGGGCCGTCGGCTGCTCCGGGGCCGCTCGGTAACGACGGAACGGAGCGGTCACCACCGGATGGCGGCGAAGGCGCGCTGCAGCTTCTCGGTCCGGGCCGGGGTGGTGGCGGCCCAGGCGATGCGGCCCTGGAGATGGGCCTGGAAATCGGGGTGGCCTTGACGGTTGGCGGCCTGCGGGCCGTGGACGGCGGCGTCGTGGAGCACCGCCCGCAACCGGTCGTATTCGCTTCGCCGTAGCCGGGGCCCCTCGTTCACCACGAGGCCGGTGACCAGCTGGCGCTGCGCCCGGCTGCGCAGGCGGGTCTTGGCGTCGTTGAGCCGGAACCCCTCCTCGGCGGCGATCTCCTCCACCAGGTGGACGATCATCCCGGCCCGGTCCAACAGTGTCCGTCCCCCGGACAGCGTGAGGTCGTCGGCGTAACGGGTGTAGGTGGCGCCGAAGCGTGAAGCCAGGCCGGCCAGGCGCCGGTCGAGGCGTAGCGCGGCCAGGTTGGCCAGTGCCGGCGATGTCGGGGAGCCCTGCGGTAGGTGGGCGACGGCGAGGCCGTCGAGCATCCGGCGACGCCGCCCCACCGCGTCGGCCGACGGCGCTGGTGGCGCCTGTCGACGCACGCGGGCTGGGGTCGTCGTGGTGCACAGCCCGGCCAGCCGGTGGGCGACGGGCTCGGGGTAGCCGGCCGTCCGGAAGATCCCGTAGACCCGGCCGGCGGAGACGGCGGTGAAGAACGATTCGAGGTCAAGGCGCAGCACAACCTCCCGGCCGGCGTGAAGCCGGGCGCCGGTGAGGGCCGAGCGGCCAGGCGTGAAGCCGTGGGCGGCAGGATGGGCGGGGATGCGGTCGAGGATGCCGTGCAGCACCATCCGCTGGAGGTCCTTGAGCTCCCGTTTCGGCGCCTCCAGCAGCCGACCCGATCCGTCCGGCTTGCGGATCCAGGCCCGGTGATAGTGGCGCAGCCGCTCATCTCGGACGCCGGCCTCCCATGACCAGCGGTCGGCGAACCAGTCGAGATGCTCGACGGTGACGCCGAGCCAGCCGGCCAGGGCAGGGACGTCGTGGACGATGGGAACCGGAAATCGGGCTGCGACCATCTCGACCGGCGCAGCGATCCAGCGGACGACCCGCAGGGGCCGGCGGGGGTCGCCGGCCACCTCGATGATCTGGGGACAGGCGGCGATGAACCGGGCGACTTCCCGGGGGCGATCGGCCGGCTTGTCGGGAAAGCGGTGGCGGACCGTTCGGGCCAGGTGGGTGATCCAGTGGCGCCGATCGCCGAGGGCCCGTTTCCCCCGGCGCCCCATCGCCGGCGGATCCCACTCACCAGCCAGGAACGCGCTGGCCAGGGCCAGGCAGACGCCAGGATCGGGGATCGGCGGCTCGTCGAGGAACTCGTCCTCGCCGCGGTCGTCCTCGAGAGCGTCGTCGGAGTTCACGGCGACAGCGCCCTCCGACCATCCCGGTCGTGACGGTCCAGGTCTCCGCGGGCGCGGAGCGACGGACCGGCGATGCGTTGCGGTACCACGGTGCTCGACCCCGGGGGAGCCCCGGAGAGGCCGTCACGGCATCCGGAGAAGCCGCCGGCCGACTCGGACGGACGCTGTCGCACCGCGGGACTGTAGCCAGGTGCAAGAGGCGGCACGCCGTCACATGCGCGCTCAACCGCACATATGACGGTTGAGCGCGACAATGACATCGAGGAGCGCTCCGAAGTGCCGATGTAGGACGGCTTCGCCTTCTACGAGTAGCGGGTGATGTAGCCGCGGGCGCGGAAGAGGTGCAGCGTTCGCCACAGGACGAATGTTGCCAGCGGGACCGCCACCACGACTCCGGCTGCGCCCTTGGCGATGAGGTGCCACGGCATGGGCTGGCCGTCGAGCAGCAGGCGGGCGGCTTCGAAGGCGTGGGTGGAGGGCAGGAGACGGCCGATCGGCTGGAGCAGGCCGGGCATCGCGTCCATCGGGTAGAAGGCGCCCGACAGGGCGATGATCACGAAGAGCAGGCCCCAACAGAGGATCTCGGCGCCGTCGCCGTAGCGGAGCACGAGCGCCATGACCAGCAGGGCGATCACCCACCCGACCAGCATGAGCACCGCCACGACCGGGATGAGCCCCCACCCGGCCGCCGTCACGTTGAACGAGAACAGCAGCCAGGCGGCCAGCGCCACTGCGGCGAGGCCGGCCACCAGCCGGGCAGCGCTCACCACCATCAGCCCGGCCAGCAGCTCGATCTCGCGCAGCGGCGACACCATGAGGTTCACCAGGTTGCGGGACCACGTCTCGTCGAGGAACCCGCACGACATCGACACGTTGGCCTGGTACATGACGTGCATGAGCAGGATGCCCGACAGCATGTAGGGCGCGCCGGCGCGGCTGGCGCCGCCCTGCTGGTCGACGAAGAGGCCGATCGAGCCCCAGATGACTGTGTCGACCATGGGCCAGATGAGCACGTCGAACCAGCGCTGCGGCGCCCGCAGCTGTACGAACCTCTGACGGCGGATCACCGCCTTCACCCGTAACAGATCAAGCGTTCCTGTCATTTCAGATCTTCTCCTCGGAGGCGAGATGCAGGAAGACCTCCTCGAGGTTGGCCCGGCCGAACTGGCCGGCCACCGCGGCCGGCGGGCCGTCGGCGACCACCTTGCCGTGGGAGAGGAAGACCACCCGCTCGCAGATGCGTTCCACGTCGGTCATGTTGTGAGAGGTGACGAGCAGCGCCGAACCACAGGCCGCGCATGTCTCCTCCAGCCCGATGCGCACCCGGTGGGCGACGTCGGGGTCGAGTGAAGCGGTCGGCTCGTCGAGGACGAGCAGGCCAGGCCGGTGCAGCGTTGCCTTGATGATGCCCACGAGGGTTCGCTGACCGGACGACAGCTCGCTGGCCATGGCGTCGGCCAGGTGCGGGATGCGGAACCGCTCGAGGCCGGCCTCGATGGCCGGCGCCGGGTCGACCACGCCGTGGAGGTTGGCGAAATAGCCGAGGACCTCCCGCACTCGTAGGCGCGTGGGCAGCGGCAGGTAGCCGGCGGCGAAGCCGACCCCTTGCATGGCCTCGCTGCGGCCGCCCGGCAGCCGGTGGCCGAGCACCGTCACCGTTCCCTCGTCGGGAATGATGGCGCCGAGCAGCATGAGCAGCGTCGTCGTCTTCCCTGCGCCGTTGGCCCCGAGGAGCGCGACGCGTTCGCCGGCGTCGATGGTCAACGAGACACCGTCGACCGCCGTCGTCCGCTTGTACCGCTTCACCAAATCGGTGGCGTCGAGCACCTTCATCGTCCTTGTCTCCTGTGTTGCTTGCGGACCTGGGCGTACTCCCGGAACTGCCGCCGCTGCTCGGTGCGCAGTTGCTGGCGCAGGGCGGGGTCGTCGCGGGCCGCCAGCCGGTCGAGCTCCCGGCGGAGTTTCCGCCAGCTGGCCAGGCGCTCCTGAGTGATCTTGCCTTCCGCCAGAGCCGCAGTCACCGCGCACCCCGGCTCTTTCCGATGCGTGCAGTCCTGAAAGCGGCACTGGTCGAGCAGGGCCGTGATCTCCGGGAAGGTCCGGGCTACACCGTCGTCCGCCTGCCAGAGCCCGACCTCCCGGAGCCCGGGCGAGTCGATGAGGACGCCGCCGCCGGGCAGCAACACGAGTTCCCGGTGGGTCGTGGTGTGCCTTCCCCGGTGGTCGCCTTCCCGGACGGCGCCGGTGGCCAGCAGCGCCGAACCGCTCAGGTGGTTGGCCAGCGTCGACTTCCCGGCTCCGGAGGAGCCGAGCAGGGCCACCGTACGACCCCGTCCGAAGTATCGGCTGACGGTGTCGAGCCCGGTTCCGGTCGGGGCGCTGATGGCCAAGAGGTCGACACCGACGCAGGCGGGCTCCAGCCGCCCCAGTGCGTCGTCGAGTTCGTCGCCAGACACGAGGTCGGCTTTGGTGAGGACGACCACCGGGGTGGCGCCGCTCTCCCAGACCAGCGTGACGTAGCGCTCGATGCTTCGGGGGGTGACCCGGCCGTCGGCCGCGACGAGCACCATCACGGTGTCGACATTGGTGGCCAGTGTCTGGGCCTGGGCGTCGCCCCCGGCCGAGCGGCGAACGATGGCCGTCCGCCGGGGCAGGGCGCCGACGACGACGGACTGGCGGACCAGCACCCAGTCGCCGACGGCCACGGTCGTTCCGTGCGGGATGGTCGCACGGGACGAACCGCCGGGGCCGAGCACGGTGCAGGCACCGAGATCGACCCGGGCGACCCGGGCGGGATCAGCCGGGCCCAGAAGCTGGACGGCGGTGGCCAGGCTGGCGGCCCAGGCGTCGTCCCACCCGAGGTCGGCCAACGAGACGAAAGGAGAGGTGAAAGCAGACAATGTGAGCTCCTCGGTACGAGGCGCCCACAGAGGGCCCGGTCGTCAGACGGGGCGCGAGAAGGCGGGCGCCGAAAAAGCAGGACGCGGACGCGGTCGGATCCGGTCGAAGACCGTGCCTGCCATACCGCGCCACCTCCTCTCAGCTCGTCGCCTGTGTGTCTTGTCCACGGTACGGAGACCCGCCGAGCGGCGCAAACGAATTTCCGGCGGCGGATCCGACCGAACCGGGTCAAACCACGACGGGCCCCCTTGGACAGCCGACTCCGGCGTCGATGAAGGGAGAACGATGCGGCGGCTCTACGCCCGGCTCCCAATCCGGGGACTGTCT
>JAICGL010000040.1 GCA_025923175.1 Acidimicrobiia bacterium | reverse complement strand
GCTCGTGATGAGCGCATTGGAGTGCTCCTCGCTGGACACGACGCGGCCGTCCTTGTCGGAGGCTACGACCGTGACGCCGCTGTCGGGAATCGTGTGCAGCACGACCAGGAAGTAGCGGCCGTCCCGGGGAGCAGGCTGGCCGTTGACGGTGACAGTGGCCACCGAGAGGGCGACGGTTCCGGCGACGGCCAGCTCCGAACCGTCCTTGATCAGGAGGTTCGTGACGAGCTGGTCCTTCGAGTCCATGCACGTGTACGAGTGCATGTCGGTGCGGTCGCCCCGGGCCAGGCCGCCGATGCTCAGCGAGAGGCAAGGGTGGCCGTTCTTCTCGCCGGCCATGAGGTCGACACCGTGGTCGACCATGGTGACCGTGGCCGGGACGCCGTCGGACTTGGTGGGCATGAATGACTTCTCGCGGACGCAACCGCTACCGACGAGAACCAACACGCAGCCAAGGAGGCCGCAGAACGCGGCCTCCTTGATCTGACGGGTCACGAGTTAGGCCGCGACCGGGGCGGCTACGGGCGCGACCGGAGCGGTCGTCTCCCAGTAGCAGGTCTTGGAGCAGTACCGCCACTGGGTCCGAGTGAAGACGATCGTGCCGGCGACCGGCACGAAGAGCCACAACAGGTCGATCTTGCGGTAGCCCGTCTTGGCCAGGATGTTCCCCGACCAGATGAACATCGGGATGTAGAGCGGCAGCATGGCGCCGACAAGGGCGAACTGAAGCAAGATCCAGCGGAGGAAGTGGGGGATGTTCATGTTGGCGAACGCGTTCTGCATGAGGGATTCCTTTTCGGCTGAGCATTTCAGCCTGTCGGTTGAGGCTTGGAGGGGGAGGTCCGGTGGTCGTCGGGGCCCCGAAGGGCCCCGCGACCGTGGTTACCCGGAGGTGCTAGCTGCAGTTGGCGGTGCAGCGTTCGTCCTCGAGTCCGACGACCCAGATCGTGGCGTCGCCGTACTCGCTGCCCTCGATGTAGTAGGTGCCGGGTTCGACGACGACGTGACGCTGGCGGACCTCGGTCGTCGCTGTGGCGTCGACCGACCAGCCGTCCTCCCAGGCGCCGGTGGCGTAGTTCCTGAGGGTGAAATGACAGCCGTAGCTGTAGGTGCCGTTGTCGGTGCAGGAGGTGTACACCTCCTGGTTCCGGCCGCTGACCGTGAACGGCGTGGTCTGGGAGGTGGCGCTGTCGCCGTAGACGTCGTGGTTGGGGTCGTTGCTGTCGAGGTCGACAGTCGTCCATTCCCAGACGGCCGCGGGCTTCGGCGGCGGGGGCGGCGGCGGGGGGGTGCCCGCTCCTCCGAGGATGACGTCGTCGTCGGTCCACAGCGAGACGGCCCGGATGGGCGAGCTCGGCGGCGTGGCCCCGAGGGAGCCGAGGAAGGCAACGTCACCGAAGCTGAAGATCCCGCCGTCCTCGCCGACCATCATGTAGCCGTTGGCCCCGGGCACCATGCCCGACACCGGCTTGTTGAGCGGCGTGCCGCCCATCGAGCCCTTGAAGAGGGCGTCGAAGGCGAAGATGCCGCCGTCGCTGGCCACGAGCCAGTAGCCGACGCCATCGGGGTCGGGAGCCATGGACATGACTGGCTTGTTGAGGACCTTGCCGCCCATGGAGCCGTAGAACTTGGCGTTACCGAAGGAGAAGATGCCTCCATCAGAGCCGACCATCCAGTAGCCCTTGCCGGTTGACGTGGCCACGGAGCCGAGGATGGCGCCGTTGAGCGGGGTGCTGGCCATGTCGCCGTAGAACTGGGCGTTGCCGAAGGGGATGGCCCTGCCCCGGTTGGTGAAGACCCAGTAGCCGGTGCCGTCGGGCAGGGCCGACAGGGACACGGCCTTCTCGCCGGTGGCGAGGGAGACGATGTTGTTGTGCTCGTAGGCCAGGAAGTCGTCTGCCGACATTCCGCAGTCCTCGAAGTCGACGAAGCCGCCGTCGATCAGGATCCAGTAGCCCTTGTTGTTGGGGGTGATCTCGACGTCGGTGGCCTTGTTGGAGAACACCATGTCGCTGTGGCCGCAGAACGGGGCCGAGCCGAAGGGGTAGACGTGGCCGGCCTGGTCAACCATGAGGTAGCCGGAGGAGGAGGTGGCGGCCGAGGCGATGGGTGGGTGCGTCAACACACCGGCCATCCCGCTCAGCCCGAGGGCGAAGGCTGCCAGAGCAGCACGAGCACGGAGAGACACGGGGATCGTTTCTGTGGGGTGGAGCAAGGCGAAGGTGCCGATGATGCCCACGATCGCTTGAGGGTCGAACCGATTGGTTGCGGGCGGCGGTTCCGTTGGATCCCTTCGCGACGTGTTACGGCGCGAAAGGCGCAAACCTTGAGGGGATGAGCCCGGAGAACCGGACGGAACGGTCTTCACCGCGTTCCGGCCGAAGCCCCATGGCCCTCCCAAACCCACGTTCCGGCGCCGCCTGCTTGACAAACCGCGGTGAACCGCCCGTTCGGTCTTCTTCCCCGAAGGGCGTTGAGAGAGGCCTGCCGGCGGCCGCCACCGAGCGTTACGGGCAAACCGAGTGGCAAAGCGACTGATTCCGCCCCGAGGTCTCCCCTAGGGGTAGGCGGACGTAGGCCATTCCCAGTCGTCGGCGAACCCACCCCCGGATCACCAGCCGCGTTGAGGGAATTTGCGTCGTCATGTCGTTGGTCAGCCGCCGGACCGTTCGAGCGAGGACGGAGGGATCTTCAACTTCTCCGATCGGCTCTTCCTTGGCTCCCTCGGCGCCACCCCGCCCGCCCGGCCGGTGGTGGCCATAGCCGTCCTCGAGGCCTAATTGGGCAACCGACAAGCCCTGCCTATCGATATCCCTCGGCTTGGACTTCGTAGAGTTCTGCGTAGAGGCCGCCACGGGCCAGGAGGTGGGCGTGGGTGCCGGCCTCTACGATCCGGCCGCCAGCGATGACGATGATGAGGTCGGCCATCCGCACGGTCGAGAATCGGTGGGAGACGAGGATGGTGATGGCGCCGCTCCGCCCGCCGGCAGCGCGGGCAGCAGCGGCATAGCGTTCGAAGAGGGCGTGTTCCGTCTCCGCGTCGAGGGCGGCGGTCGGCTCGTCGAGGAGCAGCAGGAGAGGCTCCTCGCGCATCATGGCCCGGGCCAGGGCGACCTTCTGCCATTGACCCCGGGACAGGTCGGTGGCGCCCTCCCAACTGGTCCCCAGCGGAGTGGCCAGCCCGTCTGGGAGCTGATCGGGGATCTCGTCGGCTCCGGCGTGGTGCAGCGCTCGGGTGACCGCCCGGTCGTCATCAACGGCCGCGACGTTCCCGATGCCCACGGCCTCCCGAAGGAGCAGTTCGTAGCTGACGAAGTCCTCGAAGCCGGCGGAGATGCGGGCTCGCCAACTGGCAGGGTCGATGCGGCGCAGCGGGATCCCGTCGACTTCGAGGTGGCCGGAGGTCGGTTCGTAGAGACGGGCGAGGAGTTTCACCAGCGTGGACTTCCCGGCCCCGTTCTCACCGACCACCGCCACAACGCTGCCGGCACGTAGGTGGAGGTCGACGTCTCGGAGCGCGGCCGGCTGGTCGGCGCTGTAGCGGAACCCCACTCCCGAGAGCCGGATGCCGTCGGCCAGACGATCTGGCGCCAGCATGGGCGGACCGCTCCCGGGTGCCTGCGCGTCGCGGCGGACGACCTCGGCGTGGTCGACGAGCCACAGGTACCGGCCCACCGCCTTCTTGCCCGCAGCCAGCGAGCCGACGGTCCACGCCAGCCCTCCAACCTGATCGCGCACCCCGGCGGCGGCTGTGAGCGCGAGGACCAGGTCGCCGGCCGTGGCCCGCCCGGCGGCCGCTTCCCGGACGGCAAGACCGACGGCCAGGACGTAGCCGGCGCCGAAGACGAGCAGCCCCGCGGCTTCCCGCACGGCGGCCGCCGTCCGGGCTTTGGCGATCTGCCGGTCGACGGCTCGGCGGAGGTCCCGATGTCGCTGGGCGATGGTGGACTCGAGGCCGAAGATTCGGAGCTCCTTGGCCGGGGAGGGTCCAGTGGCGAGGTCGAAGAGGTGCAAGGCCCGGCGCTGATCCGCCGCCGTCCGCTCCTCGGCGTGCTGGATCAAACGTTGAGCGCGTCCGGTGAGGACGAGCGAGGGCAACGCGAAGACGGGAAGCACGAGGAGACCGGGGAACACGCTCACGAGCAGGGCACTGGTGACGAGGATGCGGAGGGCGAACAACAAGAAGGAGCTCAGGGCACTGACCACATCGGCCAGCTCACCCCGGCCGGTCCGTAGCAGCTCGAGGCGGTCGAGGTACTCCGGGTTCTCCTGGTGCGCAACGCCGAGGACGCCGCCCGTCAGCGCGATGAGGCGCTTGTCGATCTCCCGGTCCACTTCCTCACGCACCCGCGTCATGGCCGTCAGGGAGATGAAGAACCCCGACAGGGCGACCGAGGCACTCACGGCGACGAGCCCGGCGGCGACCAGCACCTGGCGTCGGTCGCCGCCGGCGGCCCCGTCGACGAGAAGCTTGAGCCACAGCGAGGAGAAGGTGCCGAGGACACCGCAGATCGGCCAGGCCACCACGGCGAACCACGCCCGGCGCCGGTCGGCGGCGAAGGCCAACCCGACGACGGCGACGACGGCCCGGCGCCACTCACGCATCGTCGGGGGGCCCGAACCGGGCGGCCTGGAGGCGGAACATGGTGGCGTAGCGGCCGTCGACGGCGAGGAGGTCGGCGTGGTTGCCGTCCTCGATCACCCGCCCCCCGTCCACGACGACGATGCGGTCAGCCCGCCGCACGGTGGCGAACCGGTGCGAGACCACGACCGTGGTGACCGGTGCCTCGCCACCGATCGGAGACCGGCCAACAGCCGGTTGGAAAGCGCGAGCCGCGGTCAGGTCGAAGAGCCGGCTGTAGACGCGGGCCTCGGCCCGCACATCGAGGTTGGCCGTCGGTTCGTCGAGGATGAGGAGCCGGGCGCCGGTGTCGAGGGCGAGGAGCGCTCGGGCGAGGGCGATGCGCTGCCACTGGCCGCCCGATAGGCCAACCCCGCCCTCGACGGACCGGGACAGGACCGTGTCCCATCCCAGGGGGAGGCGGGCGAGTACCTCCTCGGCTCCGGCTCGCTGGGCCGCCCGGCCGAGCGCGGCCTCGTCGCCGGGTTCGACGGCGTGGACGGCGCCGAAGCGGACGTTGTCGGCGGCGGTCAGCTCGTAGCGGACGTAGTCCTGGAAGAGGACCGAGACGCAGTGCCGCCAACCGGCCGGGTCGATGTCGGCGAGATCGGTCCCGTCGATCGTGATCCGCCCGCCGGTCGGGGTGTACAGCCCGGTCAGGAGCTTGATCAGCGTCGTCTTGCCAGCACCGTTGGGCCCCACCACGGCCAAGCGCTGGCCGGCGGGGATCTCCAGGTCGAAGTCGGCGAGCACCGGCCGGGACGCTCCCGGATAGGTGAACTCGACGCCCTCAAAGCGCACCGCCTGGGCCGGGAGGCCGGCGACCGCAGGCGGCGCGTCCTCCCCGCTCACCGTGCCGACGGCCGGCGCGGGGACTCGGTGCGCCGATCGACCCATCCGCTCGTGGAGGGAGAGAAGCGCCGGGACTGTCGCCGCCCCGTAGACCACGGCCAGGTCGTTTTGGTCGAGGTACAGGGTGAGTGTTTGACGGACGGCGACCACGAGGACCGCCACCCGCTCCAGCGACAGCGAACCGTCGGCGCCCGCCAATCCGACGGCGGCGAGACCTGCACCCATGATCCCTCCGACGGCCACGATGGCGACCGTTACGCTCGCCCGACTCCCCCGACGCTGCGCCCACGTGGGGGACATCGCCTCCCGCCAGGCGGCGTCGTAGCGGTCGCCGAGCCACTCCACCAGCCCGAACACCCTGACCTCTTTCGCTGCCGGCGGGGTGACGGCGAGATCCCGGAAATACATCGCCCGCCGCAGGTCGCCATGACCGGCCAGGCCCGCCTTGACCTGGACGAAGAAGTAGCGGACGAGCCCGGCGAAGCTGATTGCGCAGCCCAGGAGGAGCAGGGCCGCCAGCCACGGCGAGAAGGTGGCCACGACCAGGGCGGAGCCGAGCACGGCCAGACGGGGTGGCAGCATGACACCGAGCCCCAGCACGACTCCTCCGGGGACGAACATGCCTGGGGAGGGATTGCGGGCCAGACTTACGGCGTCGAGGTTGCGCTGCTCCTCGAGATGAGCGATTCCGGGCGGGCCCATGCAGGCCTCGACCGTCCGCTCCCGCAGCAGGGAGTCGAGGCGCCGGCCGAGATTCTGACCGTGCACGAAGCTCAGCTGGTCGACGATCTGGTGTCCCAGATACAACGCCGACACAACCGCCAGGGTCCGCAGCAACGCAGCCCCGTCCGGCGATCCCAATCCGGCGTCGACCACCGCCGGCGCCAAGCCCACCAGGTGGCCGGAGGCGAGCACGAAACCCACGGGTAGGACCGCCGCGAGAGCCATGAGCGCCAGCAGGCCGACCGTGCCCGTCAGGCTCACCGCCGGCAGCAGCCGCAGTACCTGGAGCAAACCGGCCCCCAGCCGCTGATCCTCCGGCGCGGAACCCACCCGTCCACCGTACCGACCCACAACAGCATCGCACGGCGAATTTCACGAATGGGGTGGCTCGAGTGCTCCCACCACCGGCCCGGCAGGGACTGACGAAGGGCTAGAGCGCTCCCGATCGATTGCGCTCATTTCCGCTGTTTCCGACTGCCTCGGCCAGTTCTCGCCAGCTGTGACCCGCACGGCAGGATTCCTGGACGAGTTGGTGCTCCCACAGGCGGAGTCGAAACCGCAGTTGGTGAATGGCGTGCAGAGCGACCAAAGGATCTGCGTCCAGAGCCTGTTCCCAGAGCTGCTCGACGCTCGGCGGTGGCCGGCGGGTCACGCTGCTTCGGGGGGCACGATGACCACCGGCTGATGCGCCCGATGGCTCACCTTGTAGCTCACACCGCCCAGCACACGATCCTCAAAGCTTCCGTGACCATGGGCTCCGACAACGATGAGATCGGCATCCTCTCGGTCGGCCACCGCCATGAGCGCGGCGGGGGCTGACGCCTGCTCCAGCCGCGTCCTGAACGGCAATCCTGACGCCACAAGAGCGGCACACCAATCGTGCTCCATCTGCCGTCGCATCTCCGCCCGCCACGAGCCGGCCTCCGAGGACGGCAGGCCGAGACCGGCCGCCACGGCGTTGCTCGCCCCGCGGGCCAAGTCCTCTACCGGACCCAGTGCGTACACGGCGACGATCTCGGCCTCCTCGTGCTGGGCGAGACCGATCGCCCACCGCAGCGCCCGGGCAGAGCCCGGCGAACCGTCCACCCCGACCACGATGCGCTTCACCACTGGCTCCTTTCTCTCGCGTCTCCCTTGCGATGCCGACCGTCAGCACCGCCGATCGCTGACGAAAGCCGCAGGGAACCAGCGAGCTTGCGCGCTCGGCCTCGACGCTCGGGAGAGCACCGGGCTCGACGCAGGTCTAGGCGAGAACAGGCCCACGAGCGCCGCTTAGGTGCAGCGGACCGGTGGCGACGACGACCACCATTCCGGTTGCTGCGGAGGCTTCTCCTCCAGCAGCAGTCCAATATATTTCTAGTACATGATCGATAAATCTGACGAAAGGAGACCGCGTCAGCCGGGTGGTCCATCGCCACTCACTGCACAGGTCGGGCGCCCGGTCACTGCAGGATGTCTGCTGCGTCGATGATCTGACGGGCGACGTCAGCCATGGTGCGGTTGCTGTCCCGCGCCCGGCGCTGGATCTTGAGGAATGCCTCCTCCTCGGGGAGGCCGGCGCGGTCCATGAGGATGCCCTTGGCGCGCTCCACCAGGCGGCGGGTCTCGAGGGCTTCTTGGAGGCGCCCGACTTCGGTCCGCATCGTCTCGAACTCTGCGTAGCGGGATACGGCCAGGCGCAGCGCGCGCTCGACCTGGCGGCCGTCCACCGGCTTCACCAGGTAGGCCGCCACGCCGCAGCGGATGGCCCGCTCCACGAACTCCGATTGGTCATGGGCTGTGATGGCCACGATGGGCACAGGTCGGGATCGGGTGATGGCGCAAGCGGCCTCGAGTCCGTCGATGCCGGGCATGACCACGTCCATGACAACGGCGTCGGGGCACGTCCGGGCTGCTTCTCGGACGGCGCTGTGCCCGTCGGCCACGCGGGCCACCACCTCGTGGCCCAGAGCAGCGAGCTTGGTCTCGAGCCCGAGGGCGATGATCGGGTCGTCCTCAGCGATGAGCACCCGCATGGTCCAACACCTCCTCCCCGACAGGGAACCGGACCTCGACGCGGTAACGACGGTCACGGACCTCGCTGGTCACCGTGCCGCGCAGGCCTTCCTCGACAAGGCGACGCACCAGGGCGAGCCCGAGCCCCGGAGCCGCCGCCGCTGGCCCCGGTCCGCCGTCCTCGACCACCAATTCGGCTTCTTCGCCATCAGGATCGGCGGCCAGGGAGATGGTGACGTCGCCGCGTCCGTGACGAAGTGCGTTGACCACGAGTTCGTTGGCCACCAATGCGGTCCAGGTCGCCGCCCGTCCAGTCAAGGTGACGTCGTCACCGTCCACCTCTACCTTCCGTCCGAGGCGATCGCCGACCAGGCCGGCGATCCGCTCGACCACGGGTCGCAACGCGACTCTTCCCGCCGACCGCTGCGCCAGCGACTGGTGCACTGCAGCCACACTCTGAATCCGACTGAGCGTCTCCTCCACCACCACCGAAGGGTTGGTGCGCGCCCGGTCCGCCTCGAGGATCAGGAGGTCGGCCACCAGTTGCAGATTGTTCTTGATCCTGTGGTGCGCCTCGGTGGTGAGGAGCCGTTCCATCCGGACCGCCTCCTCGGCCCTCACCCGACCGACGGTGGTGCGATGCAGCGCCCGAGCCAGGAACGTTCCGACAGCGCAAGCGGCGCCGAGCACTGCGAGGCGGACCATGATCATCCCGGACAGGGGATCGTCGGGTATGGACATCACGGCCACCAGGTAGCCGATGAGGATGAGGGCGTAAAGGACGAGCTGACGGCGGACGGGTTCGGTCGCGGCCACGAAAGGAATGACGAGGAAGTAGAGCAGGTAGTAGTCAGACGTCCATCCGCCGCCCGCATAGACGAGACCGGCCACCATCACGACCACGGCGGCCGCCCACGCGGTGAGCAGGTGGGCAGCTCGTTGCGTCCCGACCCACCGGCGCCACGGCAGCAGGGCCAGCACGCCGTTTCCGACCGCCGCTGCAAGGGCGAGAAGCAGGATCGGGCCGTGGAACATGCGGTCGTGGTGGAAATGCGGAAGCGCGGCGCCTGCCGCCACCACCGCGGCCGAGACCCATCCGAGGGCGAGGGCCACGCGCACCATGCCGAGATGGAACGGTTCGAGAATGCGGGCGCCGCCCGCTAGAGTCGACTGCAAGTAGTCATCCTGCTGCGGCTCACGACGGCCGCCAGGGTCCACGGTCACGAGGCCGGTTGCTCCTTCGGAGCGGCCGGCCTCTTCGCGTTTACGGAGGTGTGCCATGGATCACTTCCCGGTCGGAGACGGTTCGCGGCGGAGAGCCGGCGCAACGGTTCCTCGCCGCCGTTTCCTTGGAGCCCTCGGCGCCGGCACCGGGTTCGCAGCCGTAGCCACCGGCGTGGGCTGGAGGGGAAACGGCCGAGCCGGAACGGACCGCGCGCCAGCGCGGCTGGCCGGTGCCACACACGCAGGCCCAGCGCCGCTGAGCCCGCAGGAGATGGACGCCCACCACCGGGCGGGCGTCGAAGCCTTCGAGCGCAACCGCGTCAATCCCATCACCGAGGGGATCGGTGCCGTGGAGGCACCATTTCGAATGGAGGCCGGCCGGCGCATCTTCGAACTCACGGCCGCCCCGCTTCGTTGGGAAGTGGCACCCGGACAGTGGGCAGATGCGCTGGCCTACAACGGAATGGTGCCCGGACCGACCTTGCGGATCGTGGAAGGCGAACCCGTGCGGGTCGTGGTCCGCAACCAACTCGACCAGAGCACCTCGGTCCACTGGCACGGCCAGCGAGTCCCGAATGTCATGGACGGAGTGACCTTCGTGACCCAGGATCCCATTCCCCCGGGCGGATCCTTCGTCTACGAGTTCACTCCCGGACCGGCCGGCACCCACATGTACCACTCGCATCACAACTCGGCGGAGCAGGTCACCAAAGGCCTCGCCGGACCACTCCTGGTCGAACCCCGCTCCATACCCGAGCCCGCCGCCGACCGGGACTACCTCTTCGTGCTCAACGACGGACTCGGGGGTTTCACCATCAACGGCAAGGGTTTTCCCGCCACGCCGGCCTATGCCGCCCGGCAGGGCGAGCGGGTGCGTTTCCGGTTCCTCAACTACGGCGCCCTCGCCCACCCCATCCACCTCCACGGTCTCACCTTCGAAGTGTTCGCCCGGGACGGCTACTTGCTCTCGCAGCCGTTCCGGTGCGACACCCTCACCATCGCGCCGTTCGAGCGCTGGGACGCAATCGTTGTCGCCGACAACCCTGGCGCATGGGCCTTCCACTGCCATGTGCTCTCGCACGCCGAAGGGCCCCACGGGATGTTCGGCATGTTCAGCGCTCTCTACGTCGAGTGAGGCCACAGCATCTCTAACCAACGACCGGCCGATACCGGCCATTCCGTTCACACGAGGAGGAAGAAGCATGAGAACAGCAACGAAACGTGCGGCTTTCGCCGCCATCGGCCTGACCGCCGCCCTCGGCCTTGGCGCCTGCGGCGGCGACGGTGGCGGAGAAGCGAAGGAAGCGGGTCAGGTGACAAACGACGCCGCACCCTCGGGAGCCCTACGGGTCGAGGCGCACGAGTTCGCCCTGGCGCCCAAGGATCTGCGGGCGGCACCGGGAACTGTCGCAATTGAGTACGTGAACGCAGGAGCCGTCCCGCACACGCTCGTCATCGACGGCGTCAACGGCGTCAAGCTTGACGTCGCCTCGAAGGGGGACGTCGACACCGATACCGTCAAGCTGGAGCCGGGCACCTACACCATGTACTGCGACATTCCCGGCCACCGCCAGGCGGGAATGGAGGCACCGCTCACGGTCGGCTAAGCCGCCGGGACGCGATGCGCTAGCCCCGCCCGCCAAGCGCATCGCCGCGAGCGGCCGGAGCGTTCCCTTCCCCGCCCCGGCCGCTCGCCCGGCACCCACCAGCGGCGAACACATGGAGGGCCAGAGCGGCGGGTATGCCAGCGGCCGAGCGAATGGAGGCAACTCGTGGGCAAGGTCGTGGTGGTGACGGGAGCGAGCGCCGGCGTGGGACGGGCCGTGACGCGGGCATTCGGGGAGCGCGGCGCAACCGTCGGGCTCCTGGCGCGCGGTCGGGACGGCTTGGAGGCGGCGGCCAAGGAGGTTCAAGCGAACGGTGGACGAGCGCTCGCGCTACCGACCGATGTCGCCGACGCAGCAGCCGTCGAGGAGGCCGCCGCCCGGATCGAATCGGAGCTCGGACCGATCGACGTGTGGGTCAACAATGCCATGGTGTCGGTGTTCGCGCTGTTCACCGACATCACGCCTGACGAGTTCCGGCGGGTGACCGATGTCACCTATCACGGCTACGTCAATGGGACCCGGGCGGCGCTGCGCCGCATGCTGCCCCGCGACGCCGGGGTCATCGTCCAGGTCGGCTCGGCCCTGGCCTACCGGGGGATCCCGGCGCAGTCGGCCTACTGCGGCGCCAAGCACGCCGTCGAGGGCTTCACCGAGTCGATCCGCTGCGAGCTGGTGCACAGCCACAGCCGGGTCCGGATCGGAATGGTGCAGCTGCCGGCGGTCAATACTCCCCAGTTCGATTGGGTGCTGTCCCGCTTGCCTCGCCGAGCCCAGCCGGTGCCGCCCATCTACCAGCCGGAGCTGATCGCCCGGGCCGTGCTCCACATGGCCGATCATCCCCGGCGTGAGATGTGGCTGACCGAGCGGACGGTCCTGGCCATTGTCGGAAATCGACTCTTCCCCGGATACCTCGACTGGAAGCTCGGCCGGGACGGCGTTGCCTCCCAGCAGACGGACGAGCCGGCCGACCCCGAGCGTCCCGCCAACCTGTGGCAGCCGCTTCCCGGAGATCATGGCGCCCACGGCTCCTTCGACGCCCGCTCCCGCGATGCGAACCGCGCCGTGTGGGCCAGCATCCATCGCCGGGCCCTCACCATCGCCGGACTCGGGTCCTTCGGAGTGGCCGCCACCATCGGGGCAGCGCGCCGTATCGCCCGCTAACAGCGGGGGTTGGTCACGGGAGACGGGCGAACCAGGCCAGGGCCAGGGCGGACGCGAGGAGGAGGGCGGCCAGGGCGGCGCCGACGAACCAGGCGGTGAGGTCTTGGAGTTCCTCGGTTGTCGTGACCGACCGGCCGATGGTGCGGTACACGTCGGCCAACTCAGCGCCCGAGGCCGCCTCGAAGAACCGGCCACCGGTGGCTTCGGCGATGGCCCGGAGGGCGGAGCCGTCCGGCGGGACCGACAGCGTCTCGCCGCCCAGGACGACCGTGCCACCCGGCGTGCCGAACGCGATGGTGGAGACCGGGACGCCGGAGATGCGGGCCTGTTCGGCTGCGGCATCGTCGGGGCGGCCCGTCGTGGTGGCCCCATCGGAGAGCACGACGACAGCGGACTCCCCCCCTCCCCGCTCAGCGCCGAGGGCGTCGAGGGAGGCGTGGATCGCTTCTCCCACGGCGGTTTGCGAACGAAACTGCAACTGTTCGAGCGCCCGGCGGACCAGTTCGTGGTCGGAGGTCGGGGGACGGCCACGACGGCGGTGCCGGCGAAGCTGACCAGGCCGAGCTCGATCTGGTCCGGGAGGAGCTCGGCGAAGCGCGCCACAGCCTGACGGGCGGAAGCCAGACGGGTCGGCGGCACGTCGGTGGCCATCATCGAAGGGGAAACGTCCACCGCCACCACCACCGCCCCCGTCGCCCGGCTCACGAGGACCGGCCGGACGGGGTGCGCCAGGGCGAGCACCATGGCACCGGCCGCGGCCAGCGCCATTGCGGCCGGCACGTGGCGTCGCACCCCGGGCCGGTTCGGGGCGACGACATCGAGGAGATCGAGGTTCGTGAACCGAACGGCGTACCGGGGACGGCGGCGTTGGGCGAGGACATAGGTGACGGCGAGGCCGGCCACGAGGAACAGGAGCCCGAGACGGGCGGGAGCGACGAACGTCACGATGCGCCACCCGTCCGGTCGGGGGCAGCCCGGTAAGCGCGGCGCCGGGTGCGCCGGGCGAAGAAGGCCAGCGCCTCACCGAGCCAGTCGGCGTCGGTGGACACGACCAGGTGGTCGGCGCCGGCCCGGGCGATGGCGGCGGAGACGGCCGCCCGCTGCGTACTCGCCGCATCGGCGAACGCTGCGCGCAGTCCTGCCCGGGCGGTGTCGACGACGCGGGAGCGGCCTGTCTCGGGATCGACCAGGGTGAGGACCCCCATCCGGGGTAGCTCCAGCTCCCGGGGGTCGACGACCTCGGCCACAACGAGGTCGTGGCGGGCGCCGAGACGGCCCAAAGCCGCTTCCCAACCCGGCGGGCACAGGAAGTCGGAGATCACGACCACCACCGCCCGCCGGCGGGCCATCCGCTGCAACAGCCCGACCGCCGCGGCCAGGTCGGTGCGGCCCTCCCCTTCCCAGGCCGGGGTGGCGAGCATCCGACGGAGCAGCGCGAGGAGACGCGTCCGGCCCGTGGCAGGAGGAACGGTCACCACCTCGCCATTGCCGACGATGACCGCTCCCACCCGATTGGCCAGGCGGGAAGCCGGCAGACCGAAGGCGGCGGCCAGCCCTACGACCACCTCGCGCTTCTCCCGGATCGTGGTCCCGAAGTGCTGACTGGCCGAGACGTCGACCAGCAGCCAGAGGTCGAGTTCGTGGTCGGCCACGGGGTCGCACACGTGGAGCTCCCCGGTGC
>JAICGL010000039.1 GCA_025923175.1 Acidimicrobiia bacterium | reverse complement strand
TTGAAGGCGTTGATGAGGACGGCGACGCCCTCCCGGGGTACCAGCAGGTGCAGCCCGAGGAACGAGCCGTCCTTCGCCAGCACCTCAGGCTCCCCGTCGCGCAGGAAGGTGGCGTCGGGCAGTTCTTTGCGGCCCTTGGAGGCGTAGACCGCCAGGACGCCGGTCCCGCCCTCGACATCGAGCCAGGCGTCGGACCGGGTGGCCCCGGCGGCGGTGGACAGGGCGTAGAGGTCTTCCTTGTGCTCCGAGAGGAACCCGCCGAGCGCCTTCAGGATCCCGGCCCGCTGACCGAAGGTCAGGCGTCGCAGCGCCGGGCCGCCCACCTCCCGCCCGTAGCGCAGGGCGGCGGCGACGTCGACCCCGTCGCTCCCCACCCGGGCGACGGCTTCTCCGGTGGTCGCGTCGTGGACTTCGACTCCCTCACTCGACGGTGTGTGCCATTCCCCGGCGACGTAGCTCTGCAGGACCTGCATGGCGACCTCCTCGGCCCACGCGCCCCCTATCGCGAAATGGGGCGCCGTGTGCCGTTCTAGATCGCAGCGAGGGGTGTCTGTCAACTTTTACCGACCGCGCGGCCGGTGAATCCGTGGTCAGTGCCGGGTCGCCTGCCCGAGCAGCGCCCTGTGGTCGGAGTACGCCGACGCCTGAGGGCCGCCCGATGGGTTGGAGAAGTGCCTCCGGCTGAACAGCACGTAATCGATCTTCCGGCCGTGGGTTCCGGCCGCCTGGGGGTCGACGTCGAAGAACGGGCCGCCCTTGAGCATCGATCCCATCTGCCCGGGCACGAGGTTGAAGTCGCCGCCCACGATGACCGCCCCAACGCCAGCGCGGGCGTTGAGAGCCCGGGCGGCGGCGGCATATTGCAAGTACTTCTCCCGACTGCCCTTCGCCGACCTGCCCGTCACCAGGTGGAGGGTGCAGGCCAGGACGGGTCCCCCGCCGGCCGACGTGCGCAGGCACAGGACCGCCCGATGCTCGGGGCCGTGGTTGGGCATGGGGAGTACCTCCCGGCGCCCGACGCTCCCGGCGGTGAGGACCGCGTCGCCGAACCCGCCGCCTGGGCAGCGCCCATCGTGGCGTTGCGGCCGGAAGACGCCCTTCATCTCCCATCCGCTTCCGTCCAGCCGCGAAACCAGCCGCGAGAACTGCCCGGCGCACACCTCGTTGAGGGTCACGATCGCCGGCCTGAAGTTGACGATCTTGGCGCGCACGTGCTCCACGACGCCGTACTTGCCGTGATTGCAGATCGCGCCGCAGATGTTGAACTGCATGACCTTGACCGGCGCAGCGGCAGCGGCCGGGTCGGCTTCGGCCGTGAACAGAGTCCCGGCCAGCAGAAAGCCGGCGACGATGACAGCAGGGAGGCGATGGGATCTAAGGGGCATATTTCGGACATTTCGACGGCGGTCGAAGAAGCCCTGCTCACCGCCAACAAAAAGTCTTGGGTTCCCCTAAATGTCATCCGGCGGCCGCCGAACTGTCGTACTGCTGACAATCCGGGCGTCGCGAGTGAGAACGACCCTCTGCCGTGCCGTCCCTACGGTCGGGATATGGCAGCCGAGCGAGGGAGGACGGCGATGTTCGGAGCGATCGTCGTGGGAACGGACGGGTCTGCTACCGCTAGCGAAGCCGTACGCCGGGCCGCGACCCTGGCCGCCGCCTTCGGCGCCGACCTGCACGTCGTCAACGCCTACAAGCCGCCGGCCATCGTGATGGCCACCACCGCCGAACCGGGCCTCATGCCGAGCGCCGTCGTCGAATGGGAGGCCGCCGCCCGGGACGAGTCCCGGCGACTCCTCGACGCCGTGGCCCACGAGCTGATCGGCGTCGGCGCCAGCGTGACCACCTGGGCCATGCCGACCCACCCGGCTTCCGCCATCCTCGGCGTCGCCGAGGCGGTCGACGCCGACCTCATCGTCGTGGGCAACCGGGGGATGCAGGGGAAGCGCCGGGTGCTCGGGAGCGTCCCCAACCACATCTCGCACCACGCCTGCTGCGACGTGCTGGTGGTCGACACGGTCGGCGCCCGCGCCCTCGTCTGACGGGCGAGTCCTGAGCGAGCCGCCTCGGCTTTTACCCTGACGGTGTGCTCACCGGTTCAGGCCTTTCCAAAGCGCACGGCCAGCGCGTCCTCTTCTCCGACGTGACCGTCACGTTGAGCCCCGGCCGTCGCGTCGCTCTCGTCGGCGGGAACGGCACCGGGAAGACGACCCTGCTGGAGATCCTGTCCGGCGCGCAGCGGCCCGACAGCGGCACGGTGACCCGCCCGTCCTCTCTGACCACTGCCTACCTGCCCCAGGACCGTACCGAGGCGCCGGACGGCAGCGCCCTGGACGAGGCCCTGCGGGGCGCTGGGACGATCGTCGATCTTGCCCACCGCATCGACGAGCTTCACCACGCCGTCGCGGCCACCACTGGGGCGGAGCACGAACGCCTGCTCCGCGAACTCGGCGACGCCCAGACGGCTTTCGAGCAGCACGGCGGCTACGCGATCGAAGCCGAGGCCCACCGGGTGCTCGCCGGGCTCGGCTTCACGGATACCGACCGGCGCCGGCCCCTCTCCGAGCTGTCCGGCGGCTGGCGGATGCGGGCCGCCCTGGCCCGGATCCTGGTTGCCCGGCCCGACGTCCTCCTCCTCGACGAGCCGACCAACCACCTCGACGTCGACAGCGTCGCCTGGCTGGAGGAGCAACTGGCCAATTTTCCGGGCGCCCTTCTCTTCGTCAGCCACGACCGCGACTTCATCGACGGTGTGGCCAACCGTGTCCTGGAACTGTCCAACAGCAAGCTCAGCGAGTTCGTCGGTGGGTTCGTGGAGTACGTCGCCCAGCGGGAGGAGCGCATCGCCCAGCTCCAGGCGGCGGCGGCCGGCCAGGCCCGGCAGGTGGCGGCCACGGAGCGGTTCGTCGAGCGGTTCCGCTACAAGGCCTCCAAGGCCCGCCAGGTGCAGAGCCGCGTCAAGGCGCTGGAGAGGCTCGACGCCATCGAGGTTCCCACGCTCTCCGAGGTCAAGGCCCGCTTCCAGTTCCCCGAGCCACCCCGTGTCTCGCGGGTCGTGGCCGAACTGGAGAACGTCACCGCCGGCTACGACGAAGAGGTCGTCCTCCGTGGCGTGAACCTCGTCGTCGAGCGGGGCATGCGCATCGGTCTCGTCGGCCCCAACGGCGCCGGCAAGACAACGCTGCTGCGGCTCCTGCTGGGCGAGATCCCGGCGCTGTCCGGTCGGGTGTCACTCGGCGCCAACGTCGAGGTCGGCCGCTTTGCCCAGCACCAGGTCGAGGTCCTGCGGCTGGAGAAATCGGTGGTCGACGAGTTCCGGGCGAGCGTGCCGGAGAAGGCGGGGAAGAACCTCCGTACCTACCTCGGCGCCTTCGGTTTCTCCGGCGACGCCGTCGAGCGCAAGGTCGGAGACCTGTCAGGCGGCGAGCGCACCCGCCTAGCGCTCGGCAAGCTGATGGTCGAGCCGCACAACCTGCTGGTCCTCGACGAGCCGACCAACCACCTCGACCTGCCGAGCTGCGACCTCCTCGAGGACGCCCTGCGCGCCTACGCCGGCACGATCCTGCTCGTCACTCACGATCGGGCCCTGATCCGTGGTGTGTGCACCAGCCTGATCGAGGTCCGCCGCGGTACCGCCCGCTTCCACCCCGACGTCGACGAAGCGGTGCTGACCCCCACGCTCGGCCCCTCCCCAACGGCGACGCCGGCACCCCGCGTCCAGCTGACGAAAGGGAGCCGTCGCGACGACCGCCGCACCCAGGCCGAGGTTCGTGACACCCGCTACCGGGCGACCAAGGATCTGAAGAAAGCCGTGCGCGATGCCGAGCGCGCCTGGGAGAAAGCCGAGAAAATCGTCACCGACCTCGAGACCCAGCTCGCCGACCCCGAGGTCTACGGCGATCACTCCCGCATCGCCGAACTCGCCGCCCGCCACGGCCAGGCCCGCAAGGAAGCCCTCGCCGCCATGGAGGCCTGGGAAACCGCCACCGAGCAGCTGGCCGCAGCCGAGGGCTCCCTTCCCTGATCAGGGACGAAGACCCTCGAGCTCAGTCAGCGCCCGGTCGCGCCGCCACTTCGCCTCGCACAACTCGAAGCGGGCCACCGCCTCCCGGAACGCTTCCCTGGCTCCGGCCGGGTCGTCAACGGCGAGGCACCGGCCGAGCAGGTCGTACGCTCGGCCCTGGAGCAGCGGAAACTCGAGATCGTTGAAGATCCCGCTCGCCCGCCGGGCCAGATCGACGGCGTCCGGTGCGCCACGGGCCAGTGCCGCCCAAGCCGACGCCAGGCTCTCCATCCCTGCGTGCACGGCGCAGCCGGACACGTCGGCGATCTGCGCCAGCATGGCAGCTGTCGCGTCGGCGCGAGCTCGATCGGCCGCCAGGGCGCTCAACTCGACGAGATCGAGGGCGAACATCGGCGAATACGCCAATGCGCCGGACACGAGCCCTTGCACAGCCAACTCGAGCCGAGCCAACGCTTCTTCGCCCCCACCGGCCACGACATCGAGGCGACCCAGCACTGCCTTCGCTCCGCTCGTGACCTGACACCATTCCCCCTCGCAGGTGGCGACCCCCATTTCGGCGTACCGCCGGGCGAGGGCATGGTCGCCGGCCTCTGCTGCCATCAGCGCGGCGAACGGCATTCCGAGTCCCTTCTGCACTGTGAGGGCCCCTGGATTCCAGGCGATGGTTTCGGCGGCCCACGCCAGGGCCTGCCGGACGTCGCCCGCCATGCCAAATGCGACGGTGCCGACCTCGAGCAGGCTCGTGTGGGCGAACGCCGGGTCGGCAGCCCGAGCCGCTTCGAGTATCTGCCTCGCCTCGACCACCCGTCCTTGATTGGCGATCCAATAGGCGAGGACTCCCCGCCACTGCGTCGGCGGCCGGCCGCCGGAGCGCTTCGCTGCGAGGTCGATGGCCCGCCGGATGCGCGCTTCCGCTTCGACCACGCGCCCGACGAAGCCAAGCGCGTTCGCTTCGGCTGAAAGGGCCAGGATCGCGAGGAAGTCTTCTCCGAGCAGAGCGGCCTCCTCGACGATCTCCGCCGCCTCTCGGGCCATCACGTGCATGTCTCCCCGGTGGCCCCGGGCCCAGGCCGCTTCGTGGCGCGCCTCGAGGACCTTCGATTCGTCTCCCGCCGCTTCGAAGAGCTGCACCGCTTCCGTGGCCGCATGCTCGGCGGCGATTGCGTCGCCGATAGCCCAGCACAGGAGGAAACTGAGACGCAGCTGCACCATTCCCCGCCGGTGCGCCTCTCCGGAACGGGCCAGGACCGCGTCCATGGCCCGCAGCGCCCGGATGGCCAGCTCGGCGTCCGACCGGGATGGACTTGGGAACTGGGCCCATTCCGCCTCGCCGGAGAGGACTTCTCCGATCTCCAACCAGCGCTCATCGCCCTCGGGAAGGATGTCCACGAGGCCGGCGAGCATCGACAGCCCCTCCCGGTAGGCCCGCCGGTCCTCTGCCTCCCGCAGAGCCTGCCGGAGCGCCTCGATCGCTTCCCCGTCCCCGCGACTGGCCGACCGTGTGAAGTGCGGTGCGGCCTCGGCGGGCAGGCCGGCGGCGAGGAGCGCGCGCCCGATCTCCCGGTGGAGGAGGCGCCGCCGCGGCGTGCTGATGGAGGCGTAGATCGTCTCCTGGATCAGTGGGTGGGCGACGGCGAAGGCCGGCTCTCCTCCCCGTTCCTCTTCGGAGACGGTCCGGTTCCGCATCAGCTCGTCGAGGCTGAGAGAAAGTTCCTCATGCGACTTGGTCGAGAGGTTTCCGAGCTCGTTGATCGAGGCCGGGCGGCCGATGACGGTCAGAAGCTCCATGACGGTCAGCGCTCGGGTATCGAGGGTGGTCAGCAGCGCCCGCACCCGGTCGGCCAGATCCTCGGGGACCCGGCGAAGACGAGGGGCGGCAAGGTCGGCGCCTTCGTCGAGCAGAGCCCGAACGAGGCCGAGAGCGAACAGCGGATTACCCCGGGAGCGGGCCTGCAGCCACTGGACCAGCGCCGGAGAAGGTGACTCCTTCAGCACCGAAGCTGCCAGCGCCCGGAGTTCCTCGTCGTCGAGGGGAGCGAGAGGCAGCCGGATCAGCAGCCCGTCCTGCTCCAGTGGCAGCAGGACCCGGTTGGCCAGCGGGTGCTCCGCCAGTTCCGCTGGCCGGGCGGCCAACACCACGAGTACCGGAGCGTCGGCGAGGTTGGCGGCGAGGTAGGAAAGCGCGTCCAGGGAGGAAGCGTCCGCCTGATGGATGTCGTCAAGGACGACGACAACGGGATTGTCGGCGGCCAGGTTCTCCAAGAGGACCGTGATGCCTTGCAGGAGGGCGGAGCGCGGTGGGGGCGATGCCGGCAACGATCCCCGGACGGCGGCCACACTGCGAAGGATGGCGGCCATGTCCTCGACGAATCCGCCGCAGCATCGGGTCACGTCCGAGGCGGAAAGGTGACGCAGATACCCGTCGAGGGCCTCCGCCCAGAGGCCGAAGGCGGTCGTGTCGCCCATCGGGTGCGCCCGAGCAGAGAGCGACGTCACGTTGTTGTGACGGCTGAGGAACTCGCGAACCAGACGCGTCTTGCCCACTCCGGCCTCGGCCGAAAGGAGCACGCAGCGCAGTTCACCTGTCTCGGCGCCGGCCAGCTCATCGTCGAGGACGGCCAGTTCACGCGCCCGACCGACGATTTCCGGCCCCCGCGTCCGAGCCGACCGCGCCGGCCGCCGGGCCGGAGCTGCCACACCGCCCACGGCCTCGCCCGCTTGCCAGCGCACCTCCACCGTGGCGACGGGCTCGGAAAGCCCTTTGAGGGCTAGGCGTCCGCGGGGGAGGAACTGGAAGCCGCCGCGAGTGCCGACGAGCCCTGCCAGCAGCTCGGTGGCGAGAATCTGCCCTCCCTCGGCCCGGTCGCAGAGTCGCTTGGCCACCACCACCGGAGTGCCGAAGTAGTCGTCACCCTCCTGGACGGGCTCCCCAGCGTGGACGCCAACGCGGATGCGATGCTCGCTCTCGGCCAGCGCCCGCTGCATGGCCACGGCACACGACACCGCCGCCACCGGACTAGCGAACGACACCATCAACCCATCCCCGAGGTTCTTCACCTCCTCGCCCCCGGCTTCCTCGATTGACTTGCGCAGCAGATTGAAGTGATTCCGTCGCACGGAATCGGCGGCGTCATCGCCGAGTCGGTCGATCAGCGCGGTCGATCCAACGAGATCGGTGAAGAGAAACGTGACGACGCCGGCGGTACCCGTCACGGCCGTGCGTCCGCCGCGCGATCACGACGCCATCCAGCGCCACATGCCTCGAACACGGCGATCGCCTCATCGAAGGCCTCACAGGCTGCGCTGGGGTCGCTGATACGAAGAGCCCGACCAAGTCCGTCCAGCGCTCGACCCTGGAACAGCCGCCATCCGGTGCGGGACAGCAGCTTGACGGCGTCCCGGGCGTGCTCCGCCGATTCGTCTTCGAGTCCTGCAGCCAACGCGGCGGAGGTGCCCGCCAAGAGGGCGAGTCCCCGGTAGCAGTCGAGATCGATTTCGGCGGCTACCGTCGCGCTGCAGCGGGCGGCCCACGCGGCCGTTTCGACGTCGCCGGCGACGCCGGCGACATCGGCGAGATCGGCCAGTGCGAGCATGGCGTACGGCCTGAACCCGAAGCGAAAAAGCCGCTCGCTGGCCCCCTTCAAGACTGCGATCCCCCGATCGACCTGACCTGCCCGGGTCAGCAGGACACCGTTGGCGTGGACACAGCAGTCGTAGGCGAAGGCGAACGTCCGGCCTTCGTAGACTTCCAGAGCCAGGTCGACGTAGCTCCGGGCGACGTCAAGCCGGCCGACCTCCATCGCGACCATGCCTCCGAACCCGAGACCAACGGCGCGACGACGGCTCAATCCCTCCCGGTTCCACTCCAAGATCTCCTCGGTTCGTCGCAGCGCCAACTCCAGACCACCGTCTAACCACAGCGCCTGCACCTCGTACTCGAGGATCGGGATGTCGTGCCACGAAGCGGAGGCCGCTTTCGCCTGCTCGACCGCAGCCCGTGATTCTTCACTCCGACCCTGGAAGGCGAATGACGTGGCCAACCCCGAAAGGAACACCGACCGGTGGTAGTCCTGACCGGGTTGGAGCCCGGCCAGAAAACGGCGCAGGTTCTCCTCATCCCGCTCGAAATTCCCGGTGATGAACCAGACGAGGCCGAGCACGCTCCGGACACGCGCCACCACCAACTCATCGGCGTCGTCCTGGGAGACGAGCGCCTCGAGGTCTCGCGCCGCCGGTCCCGCGTCACCGCCCAGGACGTCGGCCATGGCTTGCGCCGCTCGGGCCATGTAGGCCCCGCCTGCGTCACCTGCGGCGCGAAAGATTTCTTCGGCGGCCTCCAGGGTCCGGCGCCCTTCGTCGAGTTCTCCAGCCGAGTTGATGAGGAAGTTGCCCAGCCGCAGCTTGACCGCTGCCCGGCGGGGCAAGTCCGGGCTCGACTCGAGCACGGCGTCGATCTCCCGCACGGCCCGGATGGCGGCGACTGCCAGCCGGTCACCGCGCCCCCGGTCGCTAATCCAGTCGCCCTGCCAGGCGACAGCGTCGGCGGCCTCGAGCCATCGGTCGTCACCTTTGGGCAGCACTTCCACGAGTCCGCTGAGAAGCGCCAGAGATTCCCGGTAGGCCTCCTGCTCCTCTGCCTGGCGAATCGCCTCGAGTAGTGCGGCAATCGCCTCGTCGTCTCCGATGACCGCCGAACGGGCGAAGTGAGGGGCCGACTCGGCGACGTGTCCGGAGGCGCGCAGAGCTCGGCCGAGCAGCCGGTGGAGCGCCCGCCGACGGGTCACTCCGAGGGTCTGGTAGACGGTCTCCTGGATCAGCGGATGGGAGAAGCCGTAGCGGACCTCGCCGGCGTGCTCTTCCTCGACGACCGCCCTGGACCGGACGAGGCCGTCGATGACTCCTGCGACCTGCTCCGGCGAGCGGTCGGACAAGGCAGCCAGGTCTGCCGCGCTCGCCGGCCGGCCCAGCACGGCGAGCAATTCGATCGTCGCCAGCGCCGGTTCATCGAACGTCGCCAGTACGCCCTGGAATCGCTCCGCCAGATTCTCCGGCAGTCGGCGTAGTTCGGGGTGCTCGAGGTTGGCGCCCTCGTCGATCAGCGCCCGCAACAGCCCGAGCGCGAATAGGGGGTTGCCGCCGGAGCGTTCCGTCAACCAATTGACCAGTGCCGGGGCGGGCGCGGCGCGCAAGACTTCTCCGGCCAGTGCGGCGATGTCGGCGGCAGGAAGCGGCGCCAGCGGGAGCCGGCGGAGGAAGCCGTCCTGGTCGAGACCAAACAGCACCCGGGCAGCTACCTGCTGGCCGGAGAGCTCCGCTGGTCGGGCACCCATGACGACGAGCACAGGTTCGGCTTCGAGCCCCCGGGCGAGATAGTCGAGCGTCTCCCACGACGAAGCGTCGGACTGGTGCAGATCGTCGAGGAGAACCAGAACCGGGCGGACCCGGCTCAGGTTGTTCATGACGACCGTGATGCCCTCCAGCAGGCTCGTCCGCGGCGCCGGCTGCTCGGGTACCGATCCGCGCACGGCCGCGACCGACCGGAGTAGTCCAGCCAGGTCCTCGAGGAGACCACCGCAGAGTCGGGAGACGTCCCGGGGTTCGAGCGACCGCAGGTAGCCGTCCAGCGCCTCGGCCCACAGGCCGAACGCCGCGGTTTCCCCCATCGGGTGGCCGCGCGCCGACAGTATGACGAGATCGCCGGCATGACGGGCTGCCAGTTCGGCCGCGAGACGGGTCTTCCCGACGCCGGCGTCGGCGGTGAGGATCACGCAGCGGAACTCGCCGGCGGCCGCCGCCTGGAGCTCTTCCTCCAGCACCTCCAGCTCCCGTTGCCTCCCGACCAGCCGCGGGCCGCGCGGCCGTCGGGCACGGGCTGGGGCTGGCGGCGTTTCGACGGACGACCCCCTGACCGATTGACCGTCCGCCACGCCGCCCGCGTCGACGGCGAAGGTCCGCACCGGCTCCGGCAGCCCCTTCAAGGACACCGGCCCGAGCGGCCGGAAGCGGAAGGAGCCGCGTCCGCCAACGAGTTCGACCATTAGCTGGCTCGTGAGAATCTGGCCTCCCATGGCGGCGTCACACAGGCGCTTGGCCACGACCACCGCTGCGCCGAAGAGGTCCGACTCCTCCCGGATCGGCTCGCCGGCATGGACCCCGACACGTAGCTCGAGCCCCGAACCCGCCACCGAACCCTGCATGGCCACAGCGCACGACAGCGCGGCCACGGGGCTCGTGAACGACACCATGAGCCCATCTCCGAGGCTCTTGATCTCCTCCCCTCCGGATGCCGCCACCGCCTCACGAAGCCCGGCGAAGTGGCGGCGGCGTAGCTCGTCCGCGGCGTCGTCTCCGAGGCTGGTCAGCAGCTCAGTGGAACGGACGAGATCGGTGAAGAGCAGCGCGACGACGCCGGGAGAGGTCATTGGCCGCGGCTCCGCTCAGCCGTCCCAGAGCCGCTCGTCGACCAGCACCTTCCCCCCTCGGCTGCGTCCCGAAGGGCACAGTTTCCACCCGGGTCGGACCGCCCGCCACCCTGAGCCAAGAACCGTCGCTATGGTAAGTTTTCGGCCAGTCAGTCGGAAAACGTACGATGAGTCGCCGTCGGGCGGGAGGCGGTGTGGGTGACGCACTACGTGTCGAGCAGCTGCAGCTACGGTTCGCCGGCCTGGTGGCCCTCGACGAAGTCTCCCTTCGCGTGGCCGAAGGCGCAATCGTCTCGCTGATCGGGCCCAACGGGGCGGGCAAGACGTCGCTCGTGAACTGCGTCACCGGCTACTACAGGCCCCAGGGCGGCAAGGTCTTTCTCTACGAAGACGACGTGACCCGGATCCCGACCCACCGTCTGGCCCGTCTCGGGGTCGCCCGCACCTACCAGAACATCGAGCTGTTCGACGGGCTCTCGGTCGTCGACAACCTGATGCTCGGGCGCCACACCCGTATGACGACAGGACTGTGGCGGGGAGGCTGCTACACGAAGGCGGCCCGCACCGAGGAGTTGCGCCAGCGGGAAGTGGTGGAGGAACTGGTCGACTTCCTCGAGCTGACCGCCGTGCGTAAGGCCGCCGTCGGGGTCCTGCCCTACGGGTTGCGCAAGCGGGTCGATCTGGGCCGTGCGCTCGCTCTCGAACCGCGCCTGCTCATCCTCGACGAGCCGATGGCGGGCATGAACCTCGAAGAAAAAGAGGACATCGCCCGCTTTGTGCTCGAAGCCCGCGCCGCCCGTGGGCTCTCGGTCCTGTTGATCGAGCACGACATGGGCGTCGTGATGGACCTCTCCGACCACGTCGTCGTCCTTGACTTCGGCCGCCTCATCGCGTCCGGGCCACCGGATGCAGTGCGGTCTGACCCGAAGGTCATCGAGGCATACATCGGCGAGCGCGCCATGGCCGGGAGGCCGGAGGCGGGCGGGCCGGTGTCATGAGCGCGCCGCCGTATCCCGAGGTGACCTTGCCGCAGTTGATGCTGCGCGCTGCGGCCGAGGACCCCGGCCGGGTGGCCATGCGGGCCAAGGACTGTGGCATCTGGAAGCCGCTCACCTGGCAGGCCTATCGGGATCGCGTGGAGGCCTTCGCGCTGGGCCTGCTCGAGCTCGGCGTCAAACCGGGGGAGACCGTCGCTGTGCTCGGCGGGAACCGGCCCGAAGTCCTCGTCGCCGACCTCGCCGCCCAATCTCTCGGCGGTGCGGGCGCCGTGCTCTTCCCTGAATCCCTGCCCGACGAAATCGCCTACATCGCCGACCACTGCGACGCCACGATCCTCGTCGTCGAGGACCAGGAGCAGGCCGACAAGATTGAAAGCGTCCGCGCCCGGCTGGGCAAGCTCCGCCACGTCGTCTACTGGGAGCCCCGGGGCATGGACACCTACGACCCCGAGGTTTTCCTGCCTTTCGAGCTGGTGGAGGAACGCGGCCGCCAACGACGAGACCAGGATCCGGCAACCTTCGAACGGCTCGTCGCGTCCGGAAAGCCCGACGACCTGGCCATCCTGCTGTACACGTCGGGCACGACGGGCCTCCCCAAGGGGGCGATGATCTCCCACCGCAATGCGCTGGCCGGCATCGCCAACCTCTTCGCTGCCGATCCCGTGGCCGCGCACTACGAGCGCCTCGCGTTCCTCCCCCTCGCATGGGCAGGCGAGCGGTTCTTCTCCACTGCCGGCCATGCACTGGTGCGCTACACGCTCAACTTCGCCGAGAAGCCGGAAACGCTTCGAGGTGACATCCGTGAGATCGGCCCCCATCACCTGCTCGGCGCCCCGCGCATGTGGGAGGACTACCTGTCCTCGGTGGAGGTCCGTATGGCGGAAGCCACGTGGCTGAAGCGGGCGATGTACCGGTGGGCGCAACCGGCCGGCCAGCGTCGCGCCGACCGCCTCTACCGGGGCGGGTCTCCCTCGCTCGGCGAACGGGTGCGTCTCGCCGTCGCCGACCGGCTGGTGTTCCGACCGCTGCGCGACCACCTCGGCCTCCTGCGGGCCGAGCGGGTCTACTCCGGCGGCGCCGCCCTCGGCCCCGACGTGATGCGCTGGTTCCACGCGCTGGGTGTGCCGCTCAAGCAGGTCTACGGCTCCACCGAGGTAGGCGTCACCGTCTGCCACCAGTCCCGCATCAAGCCCGACACGATGGGCGAGCCCGCCCCCGGTGTGGAGGTCCGCATCGCCGAGGGAGGCGAGATCCAGACCCGGGCCGAGTCCGTCTTCCTGGGCTATCTCAAGAACCCCGAGGCCACCGAGGCCGTCTTCGATGGGAAGTGGTGCCGTTCCGGCGACGAGGGCCATTTCGATTCCGACGGGCATCTCGTAGTCGTCGACCGCACCAAGAACGTGAGCCAGCTGAGCGGCGGAACGCGCTTCTCCCCGACATTCCTGGAGAACAAGCTGAAGTTCTCGCCCTACGTCAAGGAAGCGGTGGCCTTCGGCGACGGCCGGGACCGGGTCGTGGCTCTCCTCAACATCGACGCCGAGACGGTCGGAAAATGGGCGGAAGGGCGCCGCATCCCGTACACGACCTACACCGACCTGTCCCAGCGGCCGCAGGTCCTCGAGCTCATCCTGGGCGAAGTCGCCAAGGTCAACGCCGACCTTCCCGAGCCACTGCGAGTGGCCCGTTTCGCCGTGCTCCACAAGGAACTCGACGCCGACGACGAAGAGATGACCCGTACGCGCAAGGTGCGCCGCAGCCTGGTGGCCGAGCGCTACTCCTTCATCGTCGACGGGCTCTACTCGGGGGAGAGCCGTCTCGAAGTCGACACCGAGGTCACCTACCGCGACGGGCGCCGGGCCCGGATCCGCACCTCGATCACCCTCGTCGACGCCCCGGACATTGCCCCGGCGCTCACGCGAGCAGGCGCGTAGGCAATGGACGAGTTCGCCCAACTCCTCGTCAACGGCCTCCTCGTCGGGCTGCTCTACAGCCTGGTCGCCCTGGGCTTCGTCCTGATCCGCAAGGGGAGCGGGATCATCAACTTCGCCCAGGGGGAGCTGATCCTCGTCGCCGGCTACCTCGTCGCCTGGCTCCTCACCGACTTCGACCTCCCGGTCCTCGTGGCCGTGGCGGCGACCATCGTCATGATGGCTTTCCTCGGGCTGTCCGTGGAGCGCCTCGTGCTGCGCCCGATGGAGAACGAGTCGTTGCTGTCACTCGTCATGGCCACGATCGCCCTCGGCATCGTCCTGCGCTCGGCCGTGCCACTCCTGTGGGGAACCCAGGCCCAGGACAACCGGGCCGTCTTCACCGGCGACGCCCTCGGCCTCGGCCCGGTCAAGATCGAGCCCGTGAACCTGTGGGCCACCCTCGTGGTGGTCGCCTTCCTCCTCGCGTTCGGCTGGTTCTTCACCCGGTCCCGGCTCGGCCTGGCCATGCAGGCGGTGTCCGACGACCGCCTCGCCGCC
>JAICGL010000038.1 GCA_025923175.1 Acidimicrobiia bacterium | reverse complement strand
TGGTCGGCGGATGACCGGGCGTCCACACCGGTGCACCCGTTCGAAGACCGTGGAGGTTGCCGAAGGGCATGCAGACGATGCGCTCGCCGTGGAGAGCGACGACTTCGCCGCCGACCTTGCCGGTGGGGGCGAAGATGACGACGGCGTCGCCGATGGCGGCGTCGAGGCCAGCCACCTCGAGATGGATGCCGACGACACGCTCGACCCGGCCGAAGCGCCGGGGCCGGGCTGCCTCGAGAGCGGCGGCCAGCCGTCGGGGTTCGATGATACGGACGGAGCTCACCGGTCTCCCAGGAGCGCGGCGCGGACCCGGTCGAGCGCCGAGCCGAGTTGCGCGTCGATGCGTGAGTGGCCGACTTCCAGGATGCAGCCGCCCGGCTCGACGGCGGGATCGGCGATCACTGAAACGGGATCCGACACCGCTTCCAGCGAGGCGACGTCGTCCGGATGGAGGCGAGCAGTCGCGATGCATCCCGCCGGAACCAGAGCAAGAGCGCGGGCGAGCGCGTCATTGCCCGGGGAAGACGAGAGCTGCAGCTCACGCCCGACGACAGCAGTGGCGAGGTCGAACGCTGCCCGGGCCAACGTGTCCTCGAGGCCTATCAGTTCCAATGCTTGGCGCCGGCGCAAGTCGTCGGCCGCCTCGGCCAGGGAACGGCAGAGTGCTTCCGCGCGGGCAATGATTCCGGCTGTTTCAGCAGCGGCGGCGGCCCGGCCAGCGGCGAGACCTTCGGCGACGCCGGCCTGGTAGCCGTCGTCGTACCCCTGTTGCGCTTGAGCCCGGGCCGCAGCCGGATCAAGCGGCGCGGCGGGGACGGGAATCTCGATGTCCAGCGGGGAGAGGGCCGTACGAAAGGAGCTGCCCCTGATAATTCGTTGCCGGGGGGCACCCCCGAACCCCCGGGGACTACTCGACGAACTCATCCGCGCTCCTCACCAGGACCAGCTGCCCCGACTCCTCCAGCGCCCGCACGACCCGCACGATGGCACCTTGCGCCTCTTCCACCGTCTTGAGCCGGACCGCGCCGAGCAGGGCAATCTCCTCGACGAGGTTGGCCCCGGCCCGCTCCGACATGTTGCGGGTAATGGCATTGCGGACCTCCTGGCGCACACCCTTGAGGGCGACGGCCAGTTCCTTGGAGTCGACCTGGCGCAGCACCAACTGGATCGAGCGGTCGTCGAGGCCGGCGATGTCCTCGAAGACGAACATGCGCTGGCGGACCTCATCGGCCAGCTCGGAGTCGGTGTTCTCCAATCCTTCGAGGATCAGGCGCTCCGTCGCCCGGTCGGACCGGTTGAGGATGTCGACGAGGCTCTGCACTCCGCCAACCGACGAGAGCTCGCTGGGCTGCAGGACTGACGAGAGCTTGCGTTCGAGCATCTGCTCGACATGGGCGACGACCTCGGGGCTCGTTCGGTCCATGACCGCCAGCCGCATGGCGACGTCCCGCTGGAGGTCCTCGGGGAGGCCGCTCATCACCATGGCCGCCTGGTCGGGCGTCATGTACGCCAGGACCAAGGCGATGGTCTGCGGGTGCTCGTCAGCGATGAACGACAGGACCTGGCGGGGGTCGGCCCGGCGCAGGAACTCGAAGGGCAGCTCGATCAGCGAAGCAGTGACCCGATCGAGGATCTCGGTGGCCTTGTCACCGCCGAGGCTTTCCTCCAGCAGCGTGCGGGCCCGCTCGAGGCCGCCGGCGGTGATGGTCACCTTGGCGTCGGCCATCTCCTTGAACTCGCTGACGACCTCGTCGACGACGGTGCCGTTGACGGTCCGCATGCGGGCGACCTCGGACATGATCTCGGCCACTTCGGTCTCCCGCATGGACCGCAGGACTTCGGCGGAGCGGTCCTTGCCCATGTGAAGGATGAACACCGCCGCCTTCTGGGCGCCGGTCAGCGTGCGGTCGCGTGCCATCAGCCTCTCCGGTCAGCCAGCCAGCCCCGCAGGATCGAGGCGACTTCGTCCGGCTGGCGTTCGATGAGTTCCGCAAGTTCGTCGTTCACCGCTGACGCGGTGGGCAGTGCCGCCCGTTCGCTGTCATAGCGGGGGACACCCCCGAGCCCCCGGGTCTCGACCGCATCCAGCGCCGAAGGTGCCGCGGCCGGCGCAGGGGCGCTCAAGGCGTTGAGCGCAGCGTGGAGGGCATCGGCCTGCACCGGCCCGGACGGGAGCATCCCTGGAACCGGGTAGCGGGTCACGCCGGCCTTCTTGGCGCTGCGCCAGGCGAGGAATAGCGCCACGAGGACGATCAGGAGTACGCCGCCGGTGCGCACCAGGCTGAACATCTGGGCCTTGCTCTCGGCTGCGGCCGCCGCCTTCTCCTCCTTGGCGGCAGCTTCGGTGGCGCTGCGGTCGAAGGCCATGGCCTGGACCGAGACAACGTCACCCCGCTCGCTATCGATACCGGCGGCGGCGTTGACGAGGTTCGTGATCTCCGCCGGCGCAACCTGGACCTTGTTGTCGAGGAGGACGGCCACCGACAAACGCGACACCTGGCCCGGAGCCGACTTCACCTGCTCGGTGACCTTGCCGACGGCGAAGCTCCGCTCGGACTGCTCCTTCTCGTAGTTGTTGGCCGTCGAGGCGGCGCCGGCCGCAGGAGGCTGTCCGGTCGTCCCGAGCACACCGCCGGCGGCGGTCGACGCACCGGGACCAGCAAAGGTCTCGTTGCTCGTCGACTCGTTGACCACCGGGGCCGTCTGGCCGGCCGGGGGCTGGTCGAACCGTTCGGTGGTGGTCGACCGCTCGTCGAAGTCGAGGTCGGCCTTGACCCGTACGACGGCCCCGCCGGCGCCGGTGACCGGGGCCAGCATCTCCTCGAGGCTGCGGGCCAGCCCGTCCTCGAAGGTGCGGGCCTGTGCCGCTTGGGCGTCGCCGGAGGCGTCGAGCCCACCCTCGCCCGGAGCGGAGAGGACGTGCCCGGCCGAGTCGGCCACCGTCACCGCTTCGGGGATAAGGCCTTCGACGCTGCCGGCCACGAGGTTGACGATCGCCCGCACCTGGTCACTGCCGAACTTCTGGCCCGGCGTCGTCGGCCGCAGCAGGACGGAGGCGCTGGGCTGGCGGGAGTCGTCGGCGAAGACGTCGTCGGCCGGTATGACGAGGTGCACGTCGGCGGCGGCCACACCGTCGATGGCCTCGATGGTCCGGGACAGCTCACCTTCCAGGGCTCGCTGGTAGTCGACCCGCTGGCGGAACTCCGATGTGGTGATGCCCTGCTTGTCGAGGAGGGCGTAGCCCTGCGAGCCGCCGGTGGGCAGCCCCTTGGCGCTCATGTCGAGCCGCAGCTGGTACACCTCCGCCTGCGGGACGAGCACGGTGGCGCCGCCGTCGCTCAGCTTGTAATTGACCCCTTTGCCGGCCAGCTCCTGCGTGACGGAGGCGGCGTCGGTGGCGCTGAGGTTGCCGTACAACGGCGTCCACGTGGGCTGGGCGGCCCACTTGGTGAAGAAGTAGCCGCCGACGACGGCGGCGGCGATCGCCAGGACGAGCGTCGTCTTCTGGCCGGAGGTGAAGCCCGACCAGACGGTGCTTGCTCGCCGGCGTGCGGTCGTGACGTCGATGCCCATCGGCTCAGACCGGCATGTTCATGATCTGGTTGAACGCCTCGACCGCCTTGTTGCGGACGGCCACCGTGAGTTCGGTGGCCAGCGACAGCTCGGTGGCGGCGATCATGTAGTCGTGCACGTTGGTCAGGTCGCCGGTGGCGGCCTCGACGGCAAGGCCGTCGGCCTTCGTCTGCGCCCCCTGCAGGCCGTCGAGGGCTTTGACGAGGCTCTGCCCGAAATTTTGGGTTCCGGCGACGGCGCCCGCCGCGCCGGTGGCGATGTCGGCACCGGCCGCCCAGGCCGCACCCGCGCCACCCGTCCATCCGACCTGTCCGGTGGCCGGGAGGGTGGGAATGGTAGGCAGGGACGCGGCAGCGCCCGCGATTGCAGTGATGGCCATGGTCAGCGTCCGATCGAGAGCGCTTGCTGGTATGCGTCCCGTGCCCGGTCGATCACGGCCAGGTTCGCCTGATAGCCCCGCTGGGCGACCATGAGCTGGGTCATCTGGTCGCCCATGTCCATGTCGGGGTAGCGGACCATGCCCTGGGCGTCGGCCAGCGGGTGGGTCGGGTCGTGCACGAGACGGCCGGCGGCGTCGCCGAAGCTGATGCCGGCGACCTGGGCGCCGGCCGGATCCCCGGTGACGGCCTCCTGCCCGGTGCCGACGGCGTTGGCAATGACGAAGCGGGGCTGGAACGCTGCTTCGCCGGTGGAGCGGACCGTGTCGAGGTTGGCCATGTTGTCGGCGACGGCGTCCATCCACGTGCGAAAGAGACCGAGCCCGGAAGCGGCGGTGTTGAAGCTCGGGAAGAGCATCAGGCGCCGGTCCCGATGGCGGTGCGCAGCAGGCCGAACTTGTTGTTGAGCGCGCGAATCATGAGCTGGTAGCCGAGGTCGGTCTGGGTCAACGAGACGACCTCATTGTCGAGCGACACGTTGTTGCCGTTCACGTTGACGGGATCGGCCGAGCGCCGCATCGCCACCGATGTGTCGGCGGCGTCACCGCCGGCGATGGCCTCCCGGAGGCTGTCCTCGAACGACACGCGTCCGGCGATGAAGCCGGGAGTCTCGACGTTGGCGACGTTGTTGGCGATGACGCGCTGGCGGGCGGCGAGCCCGTTGAGAGCGGCGTAGATCACCGAACCGGTGGAATCGATCATCACGGACCAGTCCAAGCGTTGTCTGGGCAGCCGGTCCGTGGCAGCGGGGATCGCACTCCGTGCGCTCGTGCCCAACCTGTTCGGTGAACAGCGGAAAGAGATGAGGAAAGCGGCCGTTCCTTTGTCCAAAGGAGGCCGTTAGATCGTTGTTAGGGCAACGACGTGCTCAGGATGCGTTCGAGCGTGTACGGGCTCAGTTCGTCTTTCCTCCCGGCGAAATACCGGGACGCGAGGTCCTCACGCGACAGGTTCTCGTCGACGATGTGGCCACAGTCGCTCACGAACGCCTCGATCTCGACAGGCGTGAAGCCCTCCTGGAAAGGCTCGCCCATCTGGGCCAGCAGCGGCTCCATGATCTTCAGGAAATCGAGGGCCTCGTCGTCGAGGTATTCCGGCGTCGGTATGTAAGTCATCACGATGCCCGAACCGGGGGCTGCGTCGGACAACGTCCGCAGGGTCTTGGCGATGGCGTCCCGCGTGAGGTACATCACCACACCGAGCCAGCTGAAGAGAGTGGGCTTGCCCCAATCGAACCCTGCCCGGTCGAGGACATCTCGCAAATGCTCGGTCTCGAAGTTGGCCGGAGCAAAAACATGTCTTTCGCTCTCGGGCAGGCAGAGCGCGGTGGCCCGCTCACGCTTCCAGGCCTGAGTACTGGGATGGTCGACTTCGAAGATGGTCATGTCCCGAAGGAGGTCGGGGCGCCGCCACGCGAACGAATCCATCCCCGCTCCGAGCATGACATATTGCGAGAATTCGCCCGCTTCCAACCGGTCTTCGGCGTACCGGGAACGGACCACCAGCCCGGCGACGGCAACCTCGAAGAAGCGTCGGGGCAGGATCGCTTCGTAGACGGCAAGCATGTTGGGCCAGCCGGGGCCGGCCAATGACAGGGCGTACGGATCGTCGAGGACCCACGGTCGCGCGTGCCACTTCCGGTGCATCCCGCGCCCGATCGCCGCCAGCATCGAAGTCCTGCTCGGTCCTTCCTCCATCTGCCAACGCTAGCGTCGAGGGGCAGGGTTTTCTCACCTCCAGGTCAGTTCCCGGCGGCGGCTGCTTCAGCGACGATGGGCAGCGTCGGATGAGGAGGTCGCGATGCTGGGGCGGAGAGAACTTGTGGCGGCTGCGGTGGCGGCCCTGATGGCCGCCCTAGCGGTCTTCGGGCTGGCCGGTCTCGACGACGGCAAGGTAGTGGAGGTCCGGGTACAGGGGGGCGTCCCGACCCTCCCGGACATGACCCGCACCGGGGACACGTCGACGACGTCCGCTCCGGTCAGTGATGCGGAACGGGTCGTATGGGCCGAAAAGGGCGACGTGTGGCTCTACGACGGAGAGACCGGCCGGCGCCGCCGCCTCACCACGGACGGCGTCGCCCGGCACGACTCTAAGCCGCGCTTCCGAAGCGGTGGCATGGTGACCTACCTGACGTCGACCGAGGAGTTCGGCCCCGATCCGGCGATGTTCGAATTCAACCTGGCGACCGGGAAGAGCGAGATGGTGCGGCGGCTGCCGGGCTACATCCGCGCCTACGACTGGAGCCCTGACGGGAACGCGCTCGCCTACTACCGCTCTCCCGCCAGGGATCGAGCGACGGAGCTTCACATCACCGGCAACGGCCTGCCCCGCCTGCGGCGCTTCACCCCGATCCTCGGGCGGGGCGGCTTCGTCAACTACGACGAAACCAGGATCGAATGGTCACCCGACGGCCGCCGCCTGCTGATGCAGGACACCGCGCTCGACACGTCCCAGGACGAAACCCTCTACGTCCTCAACGCCGATGGCAGTGACGCCCTCACTCCCCAACTCGGCACGTGGGCCCGCTGGTCATCCGACGGGCGCACCGTCTTTTGCCACTGCGCCACGACGCTCACGGCGAACGACTGGCTCTGGAAGGCCATCGACGTCACCAATGGCGTCAGCACCCCGCTGCCGATCTCATCCGCAGCCCGCCCGTCCGTGTCACCCGACGGCCTGCTGGCCTACGACGACGGCGAAGACACACCCAGCGTCTACGTCCTCGACTCCCGCCGACCAGGCACCCCCCGGTTCCTGGCCCGCGCCGCCATCGCCCCGATCTGGCTGAGCCCCTCCCGCCTGGCCTTCACCAACACCCGCCCCTGCCCCCGCACCGAAGACGACTGCCTCGCCGGCGGCCACGGCTCCATGTTCGAACCCGCCGGCAACGCCGCCGCCTTCGACCTGACCACCAACCGCCGCACCCCCCTCCCCCCGATCCCCACCGAAGGCGCCGACACCTCCGCCCTGCCCACAAACTGACCCCCCGCCTGCCGTTCAAGCTCGACCCGGGCCGGGCCGAAGTCGAGCTCGGCGGGGGCCGCCTCCAGGCGGTAGCGCTGGCCCACCCGTCATTCCATCCCGCCAGCGCCCGCAACCGAACCTACGCCGGACTCACCGGGGTGGCAGCCGAGGCCGCTCTACTCCGGGCCGCACTGGCTGACGCGACGTCACCGTAGGCCTAGCGGTCACGTCGCCTGCCGCTGTTGACGGCCGGGCTGGATGATCGTCGTTTGCCCTGGTTGTTCCTCGCGAGTTCCGCGGCCCTCGATGCGGACGGGGCTGGGTTCTCTCCGTTCTCTCCCGCGGATGGGGCCCTTGACAGCGGACGCAGGACGTGCGGATATCCCCACTAGGAATGCGGGGTAATCCGACCGGAGAGGATGACAGATGCCGGTGGGGTGGGAGGCGCTGAGCGCCGCGGCATGCAAGGCGATCTTCTCGCACTGCGGAGAGGGATTGATCTTCACCGACCCGACCAGCGGCCAGATCCTGGCCGCCAACCTCGCGGCCTGTCGGCTTCTGCGCCGCAGCGAGGAGGAACTGCGGGGACTGGGCCGCGAGGGAATCATCGAACCGATCGACCGGGAGCGATGGGAGGCGGCGCTGGCCGAACGGGCCCGCACCGGCTACGTCGAAGCGGAATTGCTGTTCCGGCGGGGCGACGCGTCGACCTTGCTCGCCGCGGTCACCTCGGCAGTCTTCACCGACTCTGACGCTGAAGTCCGCAGCTACCTGATCCTGCGCGACGTGACCACTGAGCGGGCCGAAGAGGCCGCCCTGCGGGCCAGCGAACAGCTGTTCCGCCGGCTGATCGCCACGTCGAACGAGGCGTTCGTGGCCATGAACGCCGCCGGGCGTATCACCGAGTGGAATCAGCAGGCCGAGGTGATCTTCGGCTGGAACCGCGACGACGCCGTTGGCCGGAGGATGGTCGACACGATCATCCCGCCCTGTTTCCGGGACGCCCACACCCAGGGCCTGGGCCACTTCCTGGCCACCGGGGAAGGGCCGGTGCTCGGGCAGCGTCTCGAGCTCGAAGGGCGCCGCCGGGACGGTACCGAGTTCCCCCTCGAGCTGACCATTTGGGCTCTCGACAACGGTGGGCAGGTGATGTTCAACGCCCTGCTGCACGACATTTCGGAACGGCGCCGGGCCGAAGAAGAACTCTGGGAACTCGCCCTGGTCGACGACCTGACCGGGCTACACAACCGACGGGCGTTCATGCTCCTCGCCGACCAGGCCATCAAAGAAGCGGCCCGGGCGGGCCGGCCGGTCATCGGCGTGTTTGTCGACGTGGACGGCCTGAAGGCCATCAACGACACCTATGGCCATGCCGCCGGCGACCATGTCCTGCGATTGGTGGCCGATGCCATGCGGGCTGCCTGCCGGGAATCCGACATCGTCGGCCGGCTCGGCGGGGACGAGTTCGCCGTCCTCCTCGCCGAGGCCCACCAGGTCGACGGGATCGAAGCCAGCCTTGCTGCTCAGCTCGGCAGAACCGCCGCGACGATCTCCTACCCGCTGTCTGTCAGCATCGGTCTCGCCGTCTGCCAGCCCGAATCCGACCACGACTGCAACCTCGAGGAACTCATCGAACGAGCGGATCAGGCCATGTACGCCAACAAGGCCGGCAAGCGCAGCGTCGACCAGGGGAAGAACCCCTAGCACGGGTTCTTGCGGAGCCCGCCGGGTCGGGGGCTCCGCTCCGTGTCCCGCCGTCATCGGCGGTGACGGTCTCGTAACGCGTCGTGCCGGGTGGCGATCCCTTTCGGTCCGGAGGACGACGGCAGGCTACTCCCCCCGGCAGATCGCGCTCACCGCTGCGCGCGGCCGAGGATGGGCCGCAGTGCGCCACCACCTGACGCGGTCCGTACCGAATAACGTCGGTGGTGCCGGCGTCGGGCCGTGGCCGCAATCGGTGACCGCCGGATTGTCGCGTCTGGCCTAGGTGACCGTGTCCGCGAACTGACGTGTGTTCGGGTCAGACGGGAGCCACGACGCGGAGATCGGTGCACGTGGCGAGGTGGTCGAAGTCGGCGTCGGCGTGGAGGAGGAGGGCGTCATCGCGGACGCAGACCGATGCGATCAGGCAGTCGAGCGTCCGTTTGATGGTGACGCCTCGGGTTCTCGCCTGCCGGTAGAGGGACGCGGCGCGGCGGAAATCGTCGAGAGCTTCGAGGCGGAGCACGTCGAAGGCGATGAGCCGGCGCTCGACCCGGCGGGCCTCCCTGTCGCTTCCGAGGCCTTGGAGGGTCTCGGTCAGGACGATGTCGGTGAGGGCGACGGGTTCATCGTCGGCGATCAGCCGGGCAAGGTGCTCGACCTGCCAGGTGGCGGTGTCCCGGAAGAAGGCGATCCACACCGAGGTGTCGACGACGATCACCGAGAGGTGCGGCTCCGGTCAAGATCGCCCTCCCAACGCACCTTTCCCCGCAGCTCGAGAGCCCTGCGCCGCTCTTTGCGGCGCACGAGCAAGTAGCAGCGGACATTCCGGGTGCTGGTCGCCGGCGCGACGGCCTGTGGGTCCTCGGGTCTTCGGGTGCTCGAGACGCCGGTACACACGGGCCACCTTGGTGGAGAAGCGTCGTCAGCGGTCCGCGCTGGCCAACGGACCAGGTGGGAACGGCAGGTCCCCGGGCCGGGCGAGGTAGTAGCCCTGGCCCCAGGAGATGCCGATCTGTCGGAGCGTGGCGAGTTCGCCGGAGGTCTCGATCCCTTCAGCGACAATGGCGGCTTCAATCTCGTGTGCGAAGGTCACGAGCGCGGTCGCCAGAGCCCGACGGACTGGGTCGACGTCAATGTCGCGGGTCAGGGCCATATCCAGTTTGAGGATCGCCGGACGCAGTTTCAAGATGTGGTGCAGCCCGGCGTACCCGGCGCCGGCGTCGTCGACGGCGATCCGAATCCCGCGTAAGCGCAAGGGTTTGATTGCAGCGACAAGGTCGTCGTAGTCGTCGACCCGGTTGTGCTCGGTCAACTCGAGAACGACACGGTCGGCCGGATACCGGGCGAGGAGATTGTGGAGTCCAACGGTCTCGGCGATCGCTGGAGAGACGTTAATGGCCAGGAAGGTATTTGGGGGCAGCCGATCGAGTTCGGCCAGTGCGGCGCTCACGGCCGCCGTCTCCATCTCCGCGGCGAGACCGACTTCCGACGCCTCGGCGAACCAATGATCCGGTGGTCGGATCGGCTCAATGTTGAATCGGGCGAGAGCCTCTGCCCCGACCGTTGCGCCGTCCGTGATATCGATGATGGGCTGAAACGCCAGGGTCAGCGCGCCGGGGGCGAGGGCCTCCTCGATCCGGTCGTGCCGGCGTTTCCATTCCGTCGCCTCCCGCCGCTCGCGGTCAGTCTGCGCCTGCAGAGCCCTCTGCAACTCGCTGTTGTGCCGCTCCAGCTTCGTGTAGAGGCGGCGGGTCTCGAGAAGGTTCCGCAGCCGCAGGACAACCTCGGCCGTGTCGAACGGCTTGGTGATGAAGTCCTTGGCGCCGGCCGCCAGCGCCCGGGATTTCGCCTCGGGTGTCTCGTCGCCGGTGAGGACGGCGATCGGCAGAAAGCCGCCGGGCGGCACCATGAGTTGCAGCGCTTCGATCACTGCGTAACCGTCGAGCGCGGGCATGTGGAGATCGACGAGCACGAGGTCGGGGAGAGATGTCGCGCAATGGGCCAGGGCGGCCCGGGGATCGGTGAAGCCGACAATGCGCGCCACCCCCGCGAAGTCCATCAGTTGCTCAAGGAATCGGACGCTGCCGGCGTCGTCGTCGACGATCAGAACCGTGGCGCCGGCGAAAAACTCCTGGTCTTCGATCCCGGAGGAACTCATGTGAGAGCGCTCACCAGGCCCCGTTCAGCGGTCGCGATCGGCGTGAACGGCTGCGAATCGATGGCCGTGGTGACTCCGGATCGAATGGACTCTTCGACACGCTCGAATTCTCCTTCGCCCTCATCGAGGGTAGGGCCACAGGCACCCCCGGGCGTGGATTGCCGCTGGCTACCGCCTGCCGACTCACCGTAATGGAGGAGTCAGGTTGCCCTCATCGTCGCGGCGTTGGTGACGCCGTGGGTGCGGGCCATGTCCTGGATGGAGAGGGCGGGCACGTTCCAGTGCTGGCCGGCGGCCCACGCGACGGCGAGGATCATGGTGGCCCAGATTGACAGGCCGGAGACCGCCAGGAGCGTTCCGGCCGGTGACCATCCCCGGGAGAGCGCGGCGCGCAGTTGCAGCACAGCGGTCGACCAGACCCCGATCGTCATCAGGACCGCTCCGCCGACTTGGGGGACAGCGGCGCGGGTCGTGAACCCCACCGCCACCAATGGAGGTGCGACCGCCGTGCAGGCGACGGCCACGAACGCCAGTCGGCGGCCCCGGCCGGACGTCTTGGACTCCCGGGCGGCGGCGCCGGCCAGGACGAGCGCCGCCACGCCGGCGTAGGTGTAGTGGACTGCGGTGAGCTCCACGATGGGCTCGCCGATTCCGAACAGCTCCAATCCGGCTCGCGACGCGACAAGGGAAATCGCTGCCACCACGGCGTAGCCGGGAGCGACCACCTCCACAGCTGCGGCGACCCCCGCGTCGCGCCAGGCGGCAAACGTTCGCCGTCGCACCGCGGCCGGGATCCGGCCGGCGAAGACCATCACCGCCACGATCCCGAACGGGACGACCAGAATCGCCGCCGGGCCGGTCCGGACCTGGAATCCCAGGAATGCCGCCACCGCGGCTGCCAGCCACGCCATGACCGGCCCGCCCAGCGCGAGCGGTAGTACGACACCGATCCCGAGGACCACGATCCCGTCGATCAACGACAGCGTCACGCCCTCAGGCTGGCACGACGTGGTGGTGCAGCTACGCCTTTGTGTCCAGGAAGTTCGGAACGGGAGGTGCTCCGGACTGGTGGGTTGTCGCCTTCAGCGCGGAGAGGGCGGCGAGTTCGCGAGCGAGGTCGGAGCGGTCCCGGTCGAGGACGGCTTCGACCTCGGCCATCCGGCGCAAGGTGCCCTCGGCGCGCTCTGCCAACGACACGGGCAGCGGGCCAAGGTCAGCGGCCATGTGCTCGAGGTCGAGGAGGACGGGCGGGAATGCAGCCAGACCGTCGTCCATCGCGTCGAGCAGCGCAGGCCAGTCGGTCATGCGGGGATGGCGGCGAAGGCGTTGGTGCCGCTGGAGAGTTCGGCGGCCTGGCGCCAGGCGTCGGCGAGGGGCTCAACCAGGCCACGGACGGAGACGACCTTGTCGGCGTCCTTCCGGACGTTGGCGTCGAGGAGCTCGGCCAGCATGAACTGGTAGAGGGCGGCGAGGGCGGGGCCGCCGCTCCATTTGGTGGGGTCGAGGCCGGCGGCCAGCTCCCAGATGATCTCCTGGGCGTGGATCAGGTTGTTGTTGGCTCCCTCGAGATCGGCGGCGGCGAGGGCGGCTTCGGCGGCGACGAGGTCGCGCTCGAGCCGGTCGTAGAGCATCGTCACCAGCCGGCCGGGTGAGGCGGTGGTGACGCTGTCTCCGACGTAACGGTTCCTGATCATCGAGGCGTTCATCCGTGAAGTCCCTCTCTGGTGGAGAATCGGAAGTGAGATCGGCCGGGTCTTCCGGCCCGTCCATGCTGCTAATCGGCCGACGAACTGCTCGTCGGGAGGCTGGCGAGCTGGCCGGCGAGCCAGTTGCTCTGGTTGCGCAGGTTGCCGAGAGCCGTTTCCATGGCGGCGAACTGGCGACGCATCGTGGCTTCCCGAGCCGCCAGCCGGACATCCCAGTTGGAGATCTGGTTGTCGATCTGGCTGATCCGGGATTGACGGCCGCTGATGGCGGTGGTGATCGAGCCGGTGCCGAAGTCGATCGCGTCCGAGGCGGCAGCGTCGAGCCGGGCTGCGACGCCGGGGATGTAGGTGAAGGTCCCGAGATCGCCAGTGGTCGTCGCGGTGATCGTCAGGGCCAGGCCCCCGAGTGTCGGGTCGAGCGGTGGGGCGATCAGCGCCTGGCCCTGGCCTGTGGCGGTGACGCCGTTGATGGTGCCGGCCACGTCGGTGCCGGCGTGCGACTCCCACACGCCGCTGGCGGCCACCAGGCCGGTCTGCTCGCCGACGGCTCCGAGGGCACTGGAGCGCACCTCGAACGACGCCGAGCTTCCGTACGCCGAGGAACGCAGTACGAGCTGGCCGGACTCGACCGACGCCGACAAGGCGAGCGATTGCGAGGCGAAGGCGGCATTGAGCCCGTCGGCCACCGAGCCGAGCGTCTCGCCGGCCTGGGCGGCGTAGCTGACGGTGGTGCCGGTGGCGCCGCCGACCCGCACGTCGATCGTCTCTGCCGCCATCAACCCGGCGCCGGACAACGCCGTACCCGTTCTCGCTGCTTGAGCGGCGACCTGGGTGATGTTGACGGCGTAGGTCCCCGCTCGCGTGTTGTCCGATCCCGACAGGTAGGTGACCCGGCTGTCGGTGGCCGTGCCACCTTCCTGGAAGAGCCGGGCCACGGCCGCAGGATCGGCGGCGTACGCGGCCAAGAACTTGTTGCGGTCGAAGGCGACCGTCCCGTCCTTCCCCAGTGAGATCCCCACGCCGCCGGCGCTGCCGATGCTGCTGCCGGGCACCAACGAGGAGATCGCTGAGTACACCTGGTCGGCCAGGCGGCGGGCGTTGCCGTCGGCGAGCAGGAGCCCTGCCTTCCTGGTCTCGGGGTCGTAGGTGGAGTTCGAAGCGATCGCCGACAGCGCAGCGTTGGCTGCGTCGACGAGGGCCGATACCTTGTCGGCGATGCTGTTGGCGTCGCGGGCGACCGTCACCGTCACCGTCTTCCCGGGATCGGCCTCGAGCAATTGCACCGAAACGCCCGGCAGGAGGTCGTTGATCGAATCGGTCGGCGACGACACGTCGTAGGCACCGGCCCCTTCGCCGATGCGGATCACGGCGTCGCGGCCCTCCTGAACGGTGACGAACGACCCGAGCGACGCTGA
>JAICGL010000037.1 GCA_025923175.1 Acidimicrobiia bacterium | reverse complement strand
GGCTTCGAGCAGCGGCGGCCGCTCCGCCTTGGCGGCAGTGGCGAAGCGCTGCTGCACGGCTTCGAGATCATCGAGCGCTGCGCCGGCAGCCCATCCCCAACGGTCGTGATGCCCGGCCAGCCACCGGCCCCGCGGCCCGGCGACGGTACGCAGCGCCGTTTGCAGCGCCGGGCTTGTGCAACCGAGGTCGAGAAGGCGCGGCAGCAAACGGGCGGGCACCCGTCGACCTGCCCGGGCCGCGCCATCGAGCCACTGGCCGGCCAGCAGCGCGACTCCTCCCGGGATCGGGACCTCACCGCTCAGGATGAGTTCGAGCACCTCGACCGCGGTCGAAGAGCACGCCGGACGTTCGTCGTGTTCAGCCGGCGGCGGCAGGCTGCGGGGTGCGTCACCGGGAAGCCTCCCGGCCCGGCGGTACGCACTGAGCACCGCTGCTTCGGCCAGCAGGATCGCGGCCGGGTCGCCGCCCGCTGCCTCATCCAACTGGCGTTCCTCACCGCGGTCATCGCGCGGTGAGGAACGCCAATTGCTCGGCTGGGCGGGGTTGAGCCCAAAGTCAGCTGCCAGCGCGGAACGCGGCGGTGGACGGCGGGCGGTGCCGATCAGTGCGGCGGCGACCAGACCCTCCCATGTAGCCGCAGCGGGCTCGGTCGTCGAGGGCGAGGTCACAGCGACACCAACGCGCCTTCGGCGGACACGCTCAGCGGGTGCAACGCGAATCCGTCCCACTCGGCGAACAGGTCGACCGGCTCGCCGCCGGAGAGCGCCAGCAGTGACAGCCAGTCACGGCTGCCGCTCAGCGGCAGCGCAGCGCCACCCGGTTCGGCCACCAGCCGGCGAGACGCGTCGACCACCGGCACGACCCCGGCCAGAAAGATCGGGAAACGATCGGCAAACGGGTTCGCAGCCACCCACGTGGCGACCTGGTCGAGTGCAGCCTCGACTCCGGTGGCCGGCAACTGCAACGTCGAATCCACGACCGAGCGTTCGCCGGTGAACAGCGCCCGGCAGGGCTCGCTGCCGGGGTAGAGCGCCAGTTCCGCTTCGACGACCGATCCGAGCACCTCGGCCACCGCCAGGCTCGCGCCGGCGGCAGCGAAGTCGAGGATCACCGCCACGCGGCCGGTCGCCTGACCGACCAGCCAGGTGCGCTGGGACTGCAGCCGGTCGTCTTCCTCGCGAGCCAGCCCGACGACGGCCCACCGGTCGGTGACTCGCTCGCCCCGGTCGAGGACTTCGTCGACCCGGCGCGACCAGCCCAGCACCACTCGCAGGTCGGCCAGCACGTCCTCGGGCAGGACGTCGCGACGGCGCCACGCCGACACCGCCAGGTACCCCCGGGCCAGCTCGGCCAGGAGCCGGTCGGCCCAGTCGACCCCTGCGGCGTAGAGCAGCCCCGGGATCGCCCGCACCCTGTCGGCCAGGCCGGGCATCTGGGCGTCGACGAGCCGTGCGGCGGCCCCGTCCCAGAAGGCGAACGGCTGATGCCGGGCCGAGGCGACACCCTGTCGCACCAGGTCGAACAGCCACCGCTCGAATTCGTCGATCCCCGCCGACATCGTCTCGATCCGCTGCGCCAGGCGCTTCGCCTGCGCCTCCGGATCGGGCGGGGCGGCCTCCCGACCAGCCGTGCCCGATCCCGGCGCCTTCGCCGCCAGCCGCTGCACCCACTCAGCGGCAAAATCGGCCGGACGGGCCTCTTCCGCCACCGATCCGTCGCCCTCGGCCCACAGCAACAGCAGCGCCAGCCCGTGCTTGCACGGATGTTTCCGGCTGGGGCACGTGCACCGGAACGACGGCTCGTTCAGATCAACCGTGACCTGATACGGCTCCCGGCCACTGCCCTGGCACTTCCCCCACAGCAGCGACCCGCTCGACCCCGCCTGCGACCACACCGCCGACAGCGACAACCGCCGCGCCGCCCCCGCCGAACTCCCATCGGGAGCCAGCTGGAGTACCTCGTCGACCGTCCACCGCCTTCCGTCCATGACGCCGTCATGGTACGGGCGGGCTATGACATCGAGAGCCGGGTGTTACCCGCTCTCCAGGCCCGCGAGGCGGGACTCGATGCGACCGAGACGAAGGTCGAAGCGGCCGGCCAGAGAACGGATCTCATTGACGATGGCCGTTTCGGCCGTTCCGAGCCTTGTGCGGAACTCGTCGGAGAACTCGTCCAGCCGCCGGTGCTGGTCGGCGAGGTCGGCCGAGACGCTGGCCTTGAAGTCGCGGATGACCTGTTGCTGGTCGGCCAGGTCGGCCGAGACGTCGGCCCTGAACTCCCGGAACATCTGTGTGAGATCGTCGTCGGGCATCCGGATCATTCTCCTCCACTCGTAGCTTCCGCGGCGAGCGGCCCCCAGCCGCCCTGACGGATGCCATCCTACGAGTGGGGTGTGTCGGTTTCGGTCGGCTGGGAAGCGTGTGAGCTACTGCGAAATGGACGCCGCCGCGGTCCGCTCGGCTTCGATCTCGGCTTCGTAGGCGGTGGCGCCCATGTCGCGGGCGATCACGAGAGCCGCGTCCAGGTCGGCGCCAACCTCGGCCGCCGGCCGGCTCGTTGCCGTCCCGATGCGGGCCCGGACGATGAGGGCGTGGCATTCCACCGCCCGGGCCCCTTGGCGGCGCGTCACGTCGACCGCCTCGGCCGCCGACTTCACGGCCGCGTCTCGGCCGCCGAGGCCGAGGTGAGCCAGCGCCAGGTGGGCGAGCAGATTCCCTTCCTCGAACAGCCCGACCTGGTGCGAGCGGGCCAGGTCGAGGCCCTTTTGGAGCGCGTCGGCCGCCGCCTGATGGCGACCGAGCCCAAGTTGGGCCAGACCCACCGAGCCCAGGGCAACGAGGTGCGCGGCGACGTTGCCGCACTCCTCTGCCAGTCGTGCGCCTTCCTCCCCGTCGCTGAGGCTCGCCTCGAACTCGTCGGGCGTCCGAGCGGATCGAATGGTCATCGAAAGGGGCCAGACGACCCATTCGATGTCGCCATCTTCTCGAGCGATCGTCAGACCGTCGGCCAACGCCTGTCGGGCCTCTGGCCAACACCCCCGGAGGGCGAAGCACTCGGATCGAGGCACAGCCAGGACGGCCAGAGGGCTGATTCCCCAGACCGCTCGGCCGACGCGGGGTTCACCACCCGTGACCGCCAGAACCTCGTCGATGGCAGCGGTCCCGACGGCAGCGTCCCCCGTCCAGCGGATGGCCACCCAGGCGACGGCCGCCCCGTAGGCGGCGCGTGCGTCGTCGTCGCCGGCCCGCTGGGCGAGCTGCAGCGCTTCTTGGTACAGGCCGAGCCCCTCGGCGACTGCTCCGCCCCAGAAGCGGAACGCGCCGTATGCGGCGGTCACTTCAGCCGACCACAGCAGGTTGTTCGAGGCGTCGGCAATCGTTCTCGCCTCGCCATAGAGGTGACGAGCCTCAGCGGGGTCCGCTCCTGTGCGCGCCCGGTAACGGATCAGGCGGGCCCGCGCATGAACCCCGATCCGGAGCGCGTCGTCGCCGTCCGGCTCGCCGGCCAGATGGGTGAGCGCCGCCCGCCACCGCTGCATCGCTTCGGGAACGTCGTTGCGAGCGGCGACGTCACCCGCCCGGTCGTGCCAGCGGGCGGCTTCCAGCCGGTTGCCGGCCTGTTCGTAGTGGGTGGCGATCAGGGCGGCGCGTTCGTCGAGCCGGTCGGGGTCGCTGGCGACGATCGCCTCGGCTACGGCGTTGTGGAGAGCGGTGCGGCGCTCGCGCAGCAGAGTCCCGTAGGCGACCTCCTGGGTCAGCGGGTGCCAGAACCGGTATTCCTCCACCGGGTCGTGGGCGACCTCGTGGATGAACTCGGCGGCACCGAGGCGGCCGACGATACGGGCGGTCTCTTCGGCTGCCAGACGCGAAACCAGGCGCAGGACCGGCTCGGTGAAGTTCCGGCCAATCACCGCCGCCGTTTGGAGCACACCCCGATCCTGATCCGAGAGGCGGTCGATGCGCGCCGCCAGCGTGGCCTGGACAGTCGCCGGTACGGCCAGATGTTCGACGGACCGCGTGAGCCGATAGGCGCCTGGCTCGCCGGCGAGCGTCCCGTCCTCGACCAGGGAGCGGACGACCTCCTCGACGAAGAACGGCGAACCGCCCGTTGTGTCGGCGATGAGCTTGACCAGGGGGGCCAGCGAGTCGTCACGCCCGAGAACGCCGTCGAGGAGTCGGCCGACGGCGTCGCCGTCGAGGGGTTGCAGGGGCACCTGCCGGTAGTAGGAATGCGACGCCCACGGTGGCGAGAACTCCGGCCGGAAGTTCGTCAGTACCAGCGTCCGGGTCGCCGGGAACGACGGGACGAGCCGCTCGAGGAAGGCGCGGCTGTGGGGGTCGAACCAGTGGAGGTCCTCGAAGAGGAGGACCAGCGCTTCCCGGTCGCTGCGGCGCTGGGTGATCCGGCGGATCACGGCAAAGATCCGCTGCATCCGGACGTCAGCTGACAGTTGCGGTACCGGCCGCTCCGGATCCGGAACCTCCAGGAAGTCGAACATCAGCGGCAGTGCGTCACCGAACCCGGGGTCGAGGGCGAGGAGGCGTCCGGCGATCCTCTCCTGGGCCTGCGTCCTCGAGTCGGTGTCCTCGATCCCGAAGTAGTCGCGCAGAAACTCGAGCACCGGCAGCAGCGGGACGTCCTGGGCATGGGACAGGCCGGCGGCGCGCCGGACGGTGATCCCCCGGGCGGTGGCCGACCGGACGAACTCCTCGCACAGCCGGCTCTTGCCGACTCCGGCCTCTCCGACGATTCCCACGACCTGCCCCTGACCCTCGAGGGCGCGGCCGAGCGCCGCTTCCAGCACCCCCATCTCCTCCGCCCGTCCGACCATCACGGTCGAACCGCCCGTCGGCCGGCGGCGCTGCGAGCGCTCGAGGAGGAGGACGCGCAGTGGCTCGCTAGAGCCCTTCACAGGCACAGTCCCGAGGTCCCGCAGGGCGAAGCCGTGGCGCACCAACCGGGCCGTGCTGTCGGTGACGCAGACCGTCCCGGGTTCGGCCAGGGTCTCCATCCGTTGAGCCAACCCGACCGTATGACCGAGGGCCGTGTACTCCAGACGGCCTTCTGCTCCGATCCCGCCCACCACGACCTCGCCGGAGTTCAAGCCGATGCGGACGGGCAGGTCGAGCCCGGCCGTCACCGCCTGGAGGTGCAGCGCCGCCAGGCAGGCGCGGCGGGCGTGGTCCTCGTACGACACCGGCGCCCCGAACAGCGCCATGACGCCGTCGCCGGTGAATTTGTCCACCGTCCCCCCGAACCGTGCGATCCCCTCCGAGAGCAGGCGGAAGAATTGGTTCATCAGCGCCGCCCAGTCCTCGGGGTCCGAGCGTTCGGCCAGGTTCATCGACCCGGCTACGTCGGCGAAGAGGATGGTGACCTGCTTCCGCTCGCCTCCAGGCCGGTGTGCCGGCAGCGCCGACCCGGCGGGCCCCCCCTGCAGTGGCTGGCCGCACGCGGCGCAGAAGCGGTGGCTCCGGTCGGCGACCCGGTTGCAACCCGGACACATCACCGTCAGCGGCGACCCGCACGACGTGCAGAACCGGGCGTCGCCGGCGACTGGAGCGGCACAAGCCGGGCAGCCGGACTCCTCCACGCGACATAGCCTCCCGAACTTTGTCGGCTCAAACGGGCATGAGGAGGTCTTCGAGGATCGAACGGTCGAGGCCGGGGACGGGGGCTTCGAAGGAGACCGTGCCGCGGTCGAGGACGGCGACGCGGTCGGCGACCGACAGGGCGGCGGCCAGGTCCTGTTCGACGAGGAGCACGCTCATGCCGGACGAGCGGAGGCGGTCGAGGAGCGCCATCACCTCGGCGACCAGGTTGGGGGCCAGGCCGTCGGACGGCTCGTCGAGGAGGAGCAGCCTGGGATTGCCGACCAGGGCCCGGCCGATGGCGAGCATCTGCTGCTCGCCGCCGGAGAGCTGCCCTCCGCCGTGGTGGCGGCGCTCGGCCAGGCGGGGGAACAGGTCGTAGACGGCGGCCGGCGTCCAATGGCCGGGTCGGCGGGCGATCGACAGGTGCTCGTCGACGTCGAGGGTGGGAAAGATGCGCCGGCCCTGCGGGACGTAGCCGATCCCGGCCCGGGCGACGGCGGTGGTCGAGGCCGCCGTGAGGTCCTCACCGCCGAAGCAGACGGTTCCGGCCCGCCGGTCGACGATCCCGAGGATCGTCTGCAGCAGCGTCGTCTTGCCGGCGCCGTTGCGGCCGACGACGGCCACGACCTCTTCCGGCCCCACCGTCAGGTCGACGCCGCCCAGCACGGTCCCCGACCCGTAACCGCTGACGAGGCCCGCAACTTCCAACAGGACGGTCATGAGGCCAGGCTCCGGGCGTCGAGGTAGGCGGCCCGGACCGCCGGGTCGGCCCGCACCTCCTCCGGGTTGCCGTCGGCCAGCAGCCGGCCGAGGTGCAGCACGCTCAGGTGGGTGGCCAGGCCGAAGACCACCTCGAGGTCATGTTCCACCAGCACGACGGTCAGCGTCTGCGGCAGAGCCTCCACCAGCTCCACGAACCGGCGCGTCTCCGTCGCGGCCATCCCCGCCGTTGGCTCGTCGAGGAGCAGCACGCTCGGCCGCGCCGCCAGCGCCACGGCCACTTCGAGCTGGCGGCGCTCGCCGTGGGACAGGCTGGCGGCCGGGGTGCCGGCCCGCCCGGTCAGCCCGACCGTCTCGAGCAGCTGGCCCACCCGGTCGGAGACGGCTCCCTCGCGCCGCCGGTCCGGCCAGGGTCGATAGCCGCAGCCCAGCCAGCGGCGCACCGCCAACGCCACGTTGGCGGCCACCGTCGCCGGCCCGAAGAGATTGGCGTGCTGGAAGGTGCGGGCCAGACCGCGCTGCGCCCGACGGTGTTCGGCCAACCCGGTCACGTCGTTCCCGCCCAGGTATACGGAACCGCTACTCGGCCGCTGCGCTCCGGCGATGAGAGCGAACAGCGTGCTCTTGCCGGCGCCATTGGAACCGATCACCGCGTGGCGCGCTCCGGTCTCCACTCGGATCGACACGGAGTCGACGGCGCACAGACCACCGAAGCGGCGCGTCATGTCCCGCACCTCGATCGCGGCCGGCGCCGCCGCAGGGACGCTCACTGGACCGCTCATTGGGCCGCTCCCGCGCCCAGCGCCGGTTTCGGAGGCTGCCGCAAAACCGACGGCACGAGCCCCGCCAGACCGCGAGGAAGGAGATAGACGGCGGCGATGAACGTCAGGCCCAGCACCAACGGGCCCCGCCCGCCGATCACCGTACCGAGCTCGTCGCGCACGATGATGACGACGGCCGCCGCGACGAACGACCCCCACAGGCTGCCGCGCCCGGCGATGACCACACACAGCAACGCGATCGCCGAAGTGGCGAACCCGACGTCCGCCGGGGAGACGAAGCGCAGCTGGGTCACCCACAACGACCCGGCCACGCCGGCGAAGCCACCGGCAACGAACAACACCGCCAGCTTGAGGCCCGTCACCGAGTAGCCGAGCGCCCGCATCCGGTCCTCGTTGTCCCGCATGCCTTTCAGGGCCTGGCCGAAAGCGGACGCCCGCACGATGGCCAGCAGCCCATAGGCCAATGCGGTCACCGCCAGCACGTACCAGTAGATGTGGCCGGCGATCACGATTTCCCCGCCCCCGGGAAACAGCCGCAGGGGCGGCACACCGGCCAGGCCGTTGGCTCCGCCGGTGAGCGACGTCCAGCTGTCGGCCACCTGCCGGGCGACTTCGCCGATGGCCAGCGTGAGCATGACGAAGTAGATCCCCCGGCTGCGGATCGTCACCAGTCCGGTGACGCCGGCGGCAACGGCACCGATGGCACCGGCGACGGCCAGCTGCGCGGGCCCGACGGCGGTCACGTCCTGCGCCAGGAGCGCAGCGGCGTAGGCGCCGATCCCGAAGAACGCACCGTGACCGAGCGAGGGCAGACCGGCGATGCCGACGAGGAGGTCGAGGCTGGCGACGAACAGACCGAACGTCAGGATCCGCCCCACCACGCCAACGGTGTAGCCCGACGCACCGAACGGCAGCGCCACGAGCCAGACGACCACGCCGAGGGCGACGAGATAGATCGGCAGCGATCGCCCGGCGAAGAGCCGGCTCATTTCGCCACCGCCCTGGTTCCCATCAGCCCGGCGGGCCGCAGCACGAGCACGATGGCCATCGCCCCGAACAACAGGAACGGCGCCTGGCGGGGTACCAGGGCGACTCCCAGCGACTGCACCTGTCCGATCAGCAACGCTCCGAGCAGCGCTCCCCGTACCGACCCGAGACCACCGATGACGACGACCACCAGCGCGAGCAGCAGGACCTGGGCGTCGAGGTGCGGGCTGGCCCCGAGCAGCGGCGCGCCGAGCACCCCGGCGACGGACGCCAGCGCACCCCCCACGATGAAGGCACCCGAGCGGACCAGCAGCGTGTTGATCCCCATGGCGGCCACCATGTGCGCATCGCAGACGGTCGCCCGCACCAACGCCCCGGCGCGGGTGCGCTCCACCGCCCGGTCGACGGCGACGGCCAACACCATGCCTGCGCCGATGAGCGCCAGGCGGTACATCGGGTAGCCGCCGCCGATCTCGACCGAACCGGCCAACGGCGGCAGCACACCGTGCGGGTCACGCCCGAACCACGACTGCACCAGCTCGGTGACGACCAGCGCGATGCCCAGTGTGAGCAACGCTTGATCGAGATGGCTTCGGCCCGCCAGCGGGCGCGTGGCGACGGTGAGCACCAGACCGCCCGCGCCGCCGATCGCGGCGGCGAGGACGACGGCCAGCCCGAACCCGGCCAGGCTCCCGTCGTCCGCCAGTCGCCAGGCGGCATAGGCACCGGCCACGAACAGCGAGCCGTGGGCCAGGTTGAGGACGTCGAGCACCCCGAACACCAGCGACAGCCCGACGGCGAGGGCGAAGAGGAGGCATCCCAGCGCGACCCCGTTCAGGATGCTGACGAGGTTGTCCGACAGCCATTCGGTCATGGCCTGCCTCCTGCAGGAGTGCCTGTCGCGGCGGGGTCGACCGGCCCGAGGTCCTCCACCACGGCGTTGACGAGCCGGCCGCCCTCCCGGCGGACCTGGCGCAGGTACATGTGCTGGTCCGGGTTACGGCGCTCGGTGAACCGCCACGCTCCACGGGGGCTGTCGATCTCGCCCACCTTGGGCAGCGCGGCGACGAGCCCCGCGCCGGAGACGGCGCCGTCGATCTGGGCGAGGGCGCGATCGAGGACGGCGCCGGCGTCGTAGGCCTGGACCGAGAAGGCCGTCGGGGGCGCCTTGTAGGCCGCCTCGTATGCCTCTACGAAGTCCCGGTTGTCGGGCGTGTCGAGCTCGGCCGAATAGTGGAGGGTCGTGATGAGCCCGTCCGCCGCCGCGCCCTGGGCCTCCAGCGTCGGCCCCTCGGTCAGGAACCCTGGCCCGTACAGGGGAATCCGGCCGGCGAGGCCGAAGTCCCGGTACTGGCGGACGAAGCCGATCGCGTCCTGACCGGCGTAGAAGGCGTAGATGGCCCCGGCTCCCGAGGCGCGCACCTGGGTCAGATACGGCTGGAAGTCCTGCGTGATCCCGAAGGGGCTGTACTGCTCACCGGCGATCTTGCCGCCACCAGCGGTGAACGCCGCCTTGAAGCCGTTGAGCTGCTCGTGGCCGGCGACGTATTCGGGTGCGAGGAGGAACACCCCTCCCGGGATCGGGGGCTGGCGGGCCAGCCACTTACCCATCGCATAGTTCTTGTCGGCGTTGGCGAACGAGGTCCGCCAGATGTACTCCGATCCTTTGGCACCCGTCAGGTCGTTGGCACCGGCAGTGGCGATGATCAGCGGGACACGAGCGTCGATGAACGACTGGTGCGCCCCCAGGGCGACAGCGGAGTTCACGATGCCCGCCGCCGCCACCACCCGGTCCCGCGTCAGCAACCGCCGGACCGCCGGGACGCCGGTCTCAGGGCCCGCACCCTCGTCGACCTCGACAACGGTGACCTTGCGCCCGCCCAGGCGGCCCTCGTGCCGATCAAGGTAGAAGTGGAAGCCCCGCCGCATGTCCTCGCCGGCGCTGGCGAACGGGCCCGACAACGGAGCGATGAACCCGATCTTGACCACAGACCCCCGGCTGCTGCTGGCGCCCGCCGACTCCTCCCGCAGTGCCCCACCGCTGCAGCCCGCCCCGGCCAGCGCGATGGCGACGATGGCGGTACAGGACCAGATCTGTCTCACCGCAGCAGTCTGCTTCTCGCGCCTTACGCAAGAACCACACGGCAGCTACGTATGAAACGTCACGGTCGTGACACAGCGGCGACCGGAGAGACGGTGATAGAAACCCGACGTGCCCCTGAAGCGGTCGTTTCTCCCTGCTGCGGTCGTTGCCCTGGTTGTCGTAGCCGGCTGCGGCGACGAAGAGGACCCGCGCCCCGAGGCGAAGTCCAGCGAGGCGGCCCACTGGTCCTACGAAGGGGCGGAGGGCCCGGCTGCGTGGGCGTCACTGACCGCCGACTGGGCCCGCTGTGCCGACGGCTCTGCCCAGTCTCCGATCGCCGTCGAACATCCCGAGGACAAGCCGCTCCCCGACCTGCGCTTCGACTACCGGACGGCGCGAGTCGAGATCGAGGACACGGGCCACACCGAACAGGTCAATGTCGAACCGGGCTCCTCGATCGTCCTGGACAACGTCACCTACGGGCTTGTGCAGTTCCACTACCACGCACCCAGCGAACACACGGTGGACGGGCGGTCGTTCCCGGTCGAGTTCCACTTCGTCCACAAGGCCGCCGGTGGAGCGCTCGCGGTGGTCGGGCTGCTGGTCAAGGAGGGCCGCGACAACCCGGCATGGGCCCCGATCCTGGAGCATCTGCCGAACCGCGCCGACGAACCGGTGACGGTCGACTCGCTCGACCTGAAGGCGCTGTTCCCCCGCGACCTGGCCACGACACGTTACGAGGGGTCGCTCACCACCCCGCCATGCAGCGAAGGCGTCCACTGGAACCTGCTCGGCGGAATGATCGAACTGAGCCAAGCCCAGCTTTCGCTCCTCACCGGCCATTACGACCACAACAACCGGCCCGTCCAGCCGCTCAAAGGGCGGCCCGTCGTGCACGATTCCACCAACGGCGACTGACGCCGCGCCATCGCGCTACCAGCGCACCGGCAGCGACTTGATGCCGTTCTGAAAGTTGGAGCGAAGGCGGACGGGTTCACCGGCCGGTTCGATCTCGCCGAGCAGGTCGAGGACGGCGCCGAACATGGCCCGCATCTGTACCCGGGCCAGATGGGCCCCCAGGCAGAAGTGGGGTCCGTGGCCGAACGACAAATGCTCGTTGGGGGAGCGGCCGGGGTCGAAGGTGTCGGGGTCGGGGAAGGTGGCCGGGTCACGGTTGGCGGCGGCGAACCAGACGACGACCTTGTCGCCGGCGCGGATCTTCACCCCGGCAAGCTCGGTGTCGGCCGCGGCCGTACGGCGGAAGTGCATGACCGGCGTCCACCACCGCAGCATCTCCTCCACGGCGGCCGGAAGAAGTGAGCGGTCGGCGCGCAGGCGGCGCTGGACGTCCGGGTTCGACGTCAGCGCCACCATCCCGCCGGGTACCCCGTTGCGGAGCGTCTCGTTGCCCGCCACCGAGAACAGGAAAAACATGTTCTCGAACTCTTCGAGGCTGACCCGCCCGTCCTGCGCGTCGACGTACGTCATCAGGTTGCTCATGACGTCGGTGCCGGGGTGTTCCCGCTTGTAGGCGCCGAGCGCGTTGGCGTAGGCGTACAGGTCGGCCAGCCCTTCCCGGGTGCGGGGATTGGGCATCCGCCCGTCGGCGTCGGGTTCCGGCCGCTGCGCGAGCGCCCGCTGCGCCATCTCCGACGCGTTGGCCGAGGCCACGGAACTGACGGAGTAGTCAGGGTCCTGGTAGCCGATCACCCGGTTGCTCCAGTCGAACATCAGCCACCGGTCCTCGACCGGCACACCGAAGACCTCGGCCACGGTCAGTAACGGAAGGTCGGCGGCCACCTTGGCGAAGTCGCACTGCCCGTCGGCGGCGACGGCAGCCACGAGGTCGTGCGCCCAGCGGCCGATCTGCTCCTCCAGCCGGGCGATGGCCCGGGGCGTGAACGCCCGGTTCAGCAGGCTCCGCAGCCGGGAGTGGTCCGGCGGGTCGATGTTGATCATCATCCGCCGGGTGAAGGCCAGCGCCTCGGGAGTCGGCGCGTCGCGGATCTGCGTGGCGCCCAGATGAGACGAGAACACCTCGGGATGGCGCAGCACGTGCCTGACGTCGGCGTGGCGGAGCACGGCCCAGAACCCGGGCCCCGCGGGCCAGGCGTCGACGGCCGGCTCGTCGAGCCACACCACCGGCGACACCTGCTGCAGCTCGGCCAGCGCCGCGTAGGGCACGCCCCGCACGTAGGTGTCGGGGTTCATGATCGTCGCGGCTTCAGCGCAGTCCATTCGAACGGCATTCTGTCGCTAGGCAAGGCCGATCGGGCAAGATCGTGCGCCATGGGAAGCGACGACGTGTTCCTACGGCGCGGCGGGGGCGACGGTGCGGCGCTGCTGCTCCTGCACGGGCTCGGCGCCACCGGCGACGTCTGGGACGGGCTGATCGCGCTCCTGCCCGGCCACTGGCCCGGCTCGTGGATCGTGCCCGATCTGCCCGGCCACGGCCGCTCCGCCCCGGCAGCCCGGAACCGTTACTCGATCGGCGGGCTGGCGGCTGCCGTGGCCACGGTGCTCGATCCCGAGACGCCGCTGGTGGTCGTTGGCCACTCACTCGGCGGAGGGGTGGCCCTCGCCCTCGCCAGCGGCTGGTACCGGGTGCAGCCGTCGGCCGCCCTCGCCCTCGGTATCAAGGCCCGCTGGTCGGCGGAGGAGCTGGCCAAGGCGGCCGCGCTGGCCGCCCGCCCGGCGCGGGCCTTCGCCACCCGGGAGGAGGCGGTAGAGCGGGCCCTCAAGGTCGCCGGCCTGACCGGCCTGCTCCCGTCCGACGCCCCGTTCGTCGACGCCGCCCTCGTTCCGGCGGACGGCGGGTGGCGGCTGGCGCTCGACCCGGCCGCATTCGCCGTCGGCGCCCCGGCCATGGAAGGTCTCCTGGCCGCGGCCCGGGGTGCGGTGGTGCTGGCGGCGGGGGAGCACGACCCGATGTCGCCCGCCGAGCACCTCCAGGCCCTGGTGCCGGATCCCGTCGTGCTCAAAGGTCTGGGGCACAACGCCCACGTCGAGGACCCGGCCGCGCTCCTCCCGCTCATCGAGGAGCTGGCAGCCTCGTCGGGTGTCGGCTGATGGCGACTCTCCAGGACCGCTGCGACGCGCTGGTCCGCAGCTACCGGCAGCGACCCGACGCCAGCGCCCGCACGCTGCTGGTCACCGTGTTCGGCGACGGCGTCGAGCCCCACGGCGGGGAGGTGTGGGCCGGCAGCCTGCTGCGGCTCGTGGAGCCGCTGGGGATCAACGAGCGGCTGGTGAGGACATCGCTCAATCGGCTCGTGGGTGAGGGCTTCCTCGTCACCCGCCGCCACGGCAAGCGCAGCTTCTACTCCGTCACGCCGATGGCCCGGCGCGAGGTCCGCCAGGCCGAACGGCACATCTACCACCCGCGAGGCGACCCGTGGGACGGCCGCTGGACGGTCGTGGTCAACACGAGCGCCGTCGCCCCGCCGGCCCGGGCGGCCGTGCGCCAGCACCTGAGCCAGCTCGGTTTCTCGGCCCTCAGCTCGTCGGTCCACATCACCCCCTTCGACCGGACGGACGCCCTGCGCCGGGTGCTCGACGATCTCGGCCTCGAGGCACAGCTGGCCGTCTTCCGCGGCGAGGTTCCGCCAGGGACGGGCCTGGCGGACGCCGATCTGGCCGCCCTGCTGGCGACCGACCTCAAGGCCCTCGAGCCCGCCTGGCGGAAGTTCCTGCGCCGGTTCCGCCCGCTGGCCGACGCCGCCGGCGAGACCGGTGCGGCGGACCTCACGCCGGAGAGCGCCTTCCTGGCCCAGACACTCCTGATCCACAACTACCGG
>JAICGL010000036.1 GCA_025923175.1 Acidimicrobiia bacterium | reverse complement strand
TCTGGGCCAGCAGCGTCTTGCCGCTGCCCGTGGGGCCGACGAGCAGGATGTTGCTCTTGCTCAGCTCCACGTCCTCGTTGCCGGGCGCCTTGACGCCGGGCCGCGGGCGGGCCGCAGGCTTCTTCTGGTAGATGCGCTTGTAGTGGTTGTAGACGGCGACGGCGAGGATCTTCTTGGCCTGTTCCTGACCGATGATGTAGTCGTTCAAGAACTCGTAGATCTCCTTCGGCTTGGGGAGCTCATCCCACTTCACCTCGGAGGTCTGCGACAACTCCTCTTCGATGATCTCGTTGCAGAGATCAATGCACTCGTCGCAGATGTAGACGCCGGGCCCGGCGATCAGCTTCTTCACCTGCTTCTGGCTCTTTCCGCAGAAGGAGCACTTCAGCAGGTCCCCCCCGTCGCCGAACTTGGCCACCAGCTCGCCTCCCCGACCCGATCCCGCCGGCTCAGCTCACCCCGGCGGCCGTGGCCACCTGGGCGAGATCCCGGTTCGTCAGCACCTCGTCGATGACGCCGTACTCAACGCCCTCCGCCGCGCTCATGATGAAGTCGCGGTCGGAGTCCTTCCGGATGCGCTCGATGCCCTGGCCGGTGTGGTGGGCCAGGATCTCCTCCAGGAGGTTCCGCATCCGGATGATCTCCTTGGCCTGGATCTCGATGTCGACGGCCTGGCCGGCGGCGCCGCCGTGGGGCTGGTGGATCAAGATCCGGGCGTGCGGGAGGGCGAAGCGCTTCTTGTTCGTGCCGGCCGCCAGCAGGACGGCGGCGGCCGAAGCGGCCTGCCCTATGCAGATCGTGCGCACGTCGCACTTGATGTACTGCATCGTGTCGTAGATGGCGAAGAGGCCGGTGATCTCGCCGCCCGGGGAGTTGATGTAGATGCTGACGTCCTGATCCGGGTTTTCGCTCTCGAGATGCAGGAGCTGGGCGCTCACCAGGTTGGCGATCGTGTCATCGATCGGAGTGCCGAGGAAGATGATCCGTTCCTTCAGCAGGCGGGAGTAGAGGTCGAAGGCCCGCTCGCCCCGGTTGGTTTGCTCGATGACCGTCGGGACGAGGTAATTCCTGATGGGCTGAATCACGCCTCTGACTCCTCCTCGGGCTCCTCCGCCGGGGCTTCGGGAGCAGACTCTGGGAACGCAATATCGACGGGCTTCCCCTCCTCATCGACCACAGTGGCATGGTCTACGAGGAACTGCAGGGCTTTCCCTCGGGACAGTTCAGAGCGTACCGCTTGGAGACCACTGGCGCGTTCGATCTCTTTCCTCAGCTGCGCCGGTTTGCGCCCTGTTCTCTCAGCCAATCTCGTGATTTCGGCCTCGACCTCGTCGTCGCTGGCGACGATTTCTTCGGCGGCCACCACCGCCCGGAGGGCCAGATCGGCCTTGACTGCCTTCGTCGACTCGAGGCGGACATCGGCAATGAGCTGATCCTGCGTGATCCCCGTCATCTGGAGGTACTGCTCAACGGTGGCGCCCTGCTCCTCCAGCCGGTGGAGCAGGTTGTGGAGCCGGCGCTCGATCTCCTCCTGGATGAGTGGCTCGGGGATCTCGATGGCGACTTTGGCCCCGACGGCCTGCAGCGCCTTGTCGCGCACGGCCAGGTGGGCCTGGATCTTGCGGTAGTTCTCCATCCGCTGGCGGATGTCGGCCCGGAGAGCGTCGAGGGTGTCGAACTCGCTGGCCTCCTGCACCCACTCGTCGGTGGCCTCCGGGAGGACCTTGCGCTTGGTCTCCTTGACCATGACCTGGAAGGCGACCTCTTCGCCGGCCCGGTCGCCCCAGCGGGCGGGGAGCTCGTCGTTGAACTTGAGCATGTCGCCCGGGCGCTTGCCCTCGAGCTCGGTGTCGAGCTTGGGGACGACGAGCTCGGAGCCGACCTCGTAGAGGAAATCGCTGACCGTGAGGCCGGGGACCTCCTCGTCGTGGATGTAGCCCTTGATGTTCAGCTGGGCGTAGTCGCCCTTGCTCAGAGGGGCCGTCGACTCCTCCAGGTCGGCGAAGCGCTCTCGCAGCTGGTCGATCTGGGCGTCGATCTCGTCGTCAGCGACGGCCGTGTCTTCGATGGTGATCTTGAGGGAGTCGTAGCCCTCGATCTCCACCTGGGGCCGCACCTGCACGACGGCGTCGAACTCGACGTCGCCGTCCTCCTGCCCGGAGGTGATCTCCAGTTCGGGCGGGGCGATGGTGTCGAGGTCTTCGGCCTGGACGGCCTGCACGTAGAAGTCGGGCACGGCATCGCGCAGCGCTTGTTCGCGTGCGACGTCCTTGCCGAAGTGGGCCTCGAGCAGCCGGCGGGGAGCCTTTCCGGGACGGAAGCCGGGGATCCGGACCTCCTTGGCCAGCTTCCGGAACGCGGCGTCGATCGCCGGCTCGAACTCGCTGGCAGGAACGGCCACCTTGAGGCGAACCTTGTTGTCCTCCAGCGCTTCAACCGTGGTTTCCATGAGGTGCGGAAGTGTAACAGTGGGGTCCCCGAACGCCGGAGAAGCCTGCCCTACGAGACCGGGGTAGTCAGCGGGGCGTGAAGCGCACCGGCAGCGAGTCGAATCCCCGGATCACGAGGCCCGGGTTGCGCACCGGCTCCCCCGCCGGTTCCACCTTGGCGAAGCGCTGCACCAGACCGGCAAGGACCAGCTGGCCCTCCATCCGGGCGAGGCGGGCGCCGAGGCAGAAGTGGAGGCCCCAGGCGAAGGCGAGGTGGAGGTTGTCGGGCCGGCCGATGTCGAAGCGGTCCGGGTCGGCGAAGCGGGCGGGGTCCCGGTTGGCGGCGGCCAGGAGGACCATGACGACGTCGCCGGCCGAGAGGGAATGCCCTTCGAGCTCGAAGTCCTCCATGACGTTGCGGTGGACGAACTGGATCGGCGAGTCGAACCGGACGATCTCTTCGACGGCCGAGGCGGCCAGCTCGGGATGCTCCCAGAGGCGGGCCTGCTCATCGGGGTGATCGAACAGGGCCACCAGCCCGTTGCCGATCAGGTTGGTCGTCGTGAGGAAGCCGGCGAAGAAGAGGAGCGTGACCGTCGAGAACAGCTCGTCCTCGTCGAGGACGCCGTCGTCGGCCTGGCCGATGAAGTAGGTGAGCAGGTCGTCGCGCGGCTCCTTGCGCCGCCGGGCGATGAGGTCCTCGAAGTAGGCCTCGAGCTCGTCGCTGGCCCGCTTCACCGCTTCGAGCTCCTCCGGCGAGCGCTTGAACGAGTCGGACGAGACGAGGGTCCGCATGAGCGGCCGGAACCAGGCGCGGTCCTCCTCGGGGACCCCGACCATCTCACCCACCACTGTCACCGGCATCGGGAAGGCCAGCTCGGCCATCACGTCGGCCTCGCCGAGCGCAGCCAGCCGGTCGAGCCGCTCGTCGATGATGGCCGCGACCCGGGGCTGGACGGCCGCCATGGCCGGCGGGATGAACGCCCCCTTGGCAGCACCCCGGAGCCGCGTGTGCTCGGGCGGGTTGACGGTGAGCATCGAGCGGCGAGGCCGGCGCTGAGCGATGCGGAGGCGCTCGGGGTCGACACCGTGGCGGGCGACGATGAACTGGTTGTTCTTGCCGACCCGGGGGTCGCCGAGGATCTGCCGGGCGGCGTCGAAGCCCGAGACGTACCAGTTCCCGTCGAGGTCGCTCCGGTGGACGGGCGCCACGGCCTGGAGCCGCCGGTAGAGGGCGTAGGGATCCGTGTGGCCCTCGCGCGTGGCCATGATCCGGTGGATCAGGTCGTCGGCGTGTTCGAGCAGCGTTCCTGTCACAAGTGCCGATTCTTCACTCAGTGACGAAATGAGGCAAGCGCTTACGGATTGTAAACGCGGCGGAGCGGCCGGGCCCCTGTGGGCACCGGCCGCTCCAAGCAGTACTGCGTCGAACTAGGCGGCGTCCTCGTCGGAGGCGACCTCGGCCAGCTCGGCCTCGGCGGACTCCTCGACAGCCGGGGCGTCGACCCGGGCGAGGGCCTGCGACCAGCCGGTCTGCGGGTAACGGTTGGCGAGGTCGACCAGGTCGCGCTTCATGCGGTCGCCGTGGCCGGCCTCCTGGAGCGTGGCGAGGGCGCCGAAGAACTCGTCGGAAGCGACCTTGAAGCGGCGGGTCTTCCCGTCCCGGGGGTCGAGGATGTAGGCGTGGGTACCGCCACCGAGCGGCACGATGCGGGGCGCGTCAGCGGCGGCGATGAACTCGGCCTTGCCGCCACCCGTCCGCAACGAGGCCCGAGCCGTCTTTGACTGGGGAGCGTCGTCGCCCTTGTTCTTGACCTTTCCCGCCATCTCAATCTCTCCTTGGTGATCGGGCGGCGCGCGAGGCGCCAAAGCAAGTGGGTCCAAAAATGGCGGGAGCTTTCCAGAGGCTGGGGGTCGCTCCGAGGCCGTGCTGCAGTTCTGTCCCTTTCTCGGCAGGCTGGCTGCCTTACTTGAGGGACTCTCCCGAAGCGGCTCCGCCGGGGGCAAATGTAACTGAACGCGTCGCACCGCCGGATCATTCCCGAAGGGTTGATCCGGCGGTGCGGGTGATGCTCAGCGGGTCAGGATCAGTACCGGTTGCGGTAGTCGGGGGCGTCGAGCTGGCCCCGCATCGCCTGACCGTGGAACTCGTCGTTGACCTCGAGGTAGTAGCCCCGGGGATCGTTCTGGATCTCGTAGAGGAGCGCCGGGTCGGCACCCACACATCCGTCGTCGCCGTTCTGGCCGACGTGGAAGAGGAGGATGGCGGGCCCGACCTCACCAAACCGTCCGGGGTGGATCTGGGCGCCGATCGCCCGGTCGATGCCGTCGTAGGCGAGGCGGTAGCAGATCACTCCGGCTGCGACGTCGATGTCCAGGTTGGCAACCCCGTAGGCGCCCTGGGCCGGTGAACCGCCGGCGTTCGGGTCCGGGATCACCTCGTCCCAGGCCAGGTTGACGAGCATGTGCGACCGGTAGCCGCCGTACTCGTAGGAGCAGGCGTCGGGGCCGTAGTAGGCGCCGCCGTAGTAGTTCCCGTCGTAGCCCCGGTAGCCGTGATCGTCGTCGTCGTAGCCGTAGTAGTAGGGGCCTCGGTACCCGCAGCTGTCGTACCAGCCCGGGCCGTAGTAGCCGTACCGGTAGTAGCGGCGGTGGGTGTCCCACCGGTGACGCTTGTGGTGGCGGTCACGGTCGTGGTCCCAGTCCTTGTTCCACTTGTCGCCGTGCCGGCGCTTCTTCCAGTCCCTGCCGTGGTCGGAAGCCCACCGGTCGTCGTCGTGCTTCTTCCTCTTCTCCCAGTCCCTGTCGCCGCGCTTCTTGTTGTCGTCGTCGCTGCGCTTGCGATCGGAGGCCTTCTTGTCGTCGTACTTCTTGTCCTTGTCGGACTTCTTGCCGTCGTCGGACTTCTTGTTGTTGTCCGACTTCTTGTTGTTGTCGGCCTTCCGGTCGCCGTCGTACTTCTTGTCGGCCTTCTTGTCGCGATCGCCGTCGTTCTTCTTGTCCGCCGCCTGGCGGTCGCCGTCCGACTTCTTCTTCTCGGAAGCCCGCTTCTCTTCGGACTTCCTGTTGTCGTCGGCCTTCTTCTTCTCGGCGGCCTGCTTGTCGCCGTTCTTGTTGTCGCCGTTCTTCTTGTCGCCGTTCTTGTTGTCGCCGTTCTTCTTGTCGCCGTTCTTCTTCTCGGCGGCCTTCTTCTCGTCGTCCTTCTTGGCGTTCTTCTTGTCGGCGTCCTTCTTGGCGGCCTTCTTCTTCTCTTCCTCGTCCTTGGCCTTCTGCGCGGCGACGTCGTCGGACGCGGCCGCGGCCGTGTAGCCCTTCGCCTCACGCGTACCGTCGCCCTCGCCGAAAGCCAGGGTCGGAAGACCGCCGATGAGCAGGGCACCAACGAGCGACGCAATGACTGCGGCCCTTCTGCTCCTCATGGAATCCCTTTCTCCCAGTGGGATTGGTCCACAACTTCGTCGTCGGGCAACTACGGGCACTGCGACGCCGAACGGAGAACTACGGGAGGAACCCAGCTGAAAACCAATGCCTGGTGCTGAGGCATAGCCCCATCACCTCCGTGCCTCTTGTCCCCACCAGCCGAACGTTTGTGTCGTGTGGCCCAGTGATCCGCTGCCGGCCCTTTACGTCAGCGGTCGTTTACTGATGCGGATATTACCCAAAAAGGTGACACTCAGTGCAGATCGGCACTTGGCGACATAAGTGCCATTGACTACAAACAGCGCGAATCACCCCGGACTGAGCCACTCTTCGCCGCTTCTCTGACGTAGAGCACACGAAACTGACCCGAAATGCCACTCTGGGTCTGAATTTGGGCCGACACATTCGTACCTTTTGCCACCTGATTTCTCAGGCCGACCTCACCCCAGGCCCGCTGTCACACCCTCTGCATAGGGTTGGCCACAGGTGCAACGACGCACCGCTGGGGAGGTACCGATGCCCGACCTGTCCCTCTTCGACGAGCTTGCCCATCGTAGATGCAAGCCGCTGCGGTGAATTCAAGCCCTTGCCCGAATTTTCGGGAAGCCTCCGCGCGAACGGCACCGTGAAATTCAGCGCCTACTGCCAGCCCTGCCGCAAGGCGTACCAACATGAGTGGTACCTAGCGAACCGCGAAAAGTGCCTCGGCGCGGGAACTGCTCGCCGGGAAGCACAGAGGGCCGAACGGAAACCCGCGCCACCGCCGGCCTGGGAATAGCCATTGCGTATCTGAGCAGGATCGGCGTCGACGTGGCGATCCCGCTCACGGACACCCAGCGCTATGACCTGATCATCGTGCATGACGAGGGCATGGAACGGGTGCAAGTAAAGACCACCACGCTCAAGCAGTGGGGCAACTACGTCGCGCACCTTCGGACCATCGGGGGAAACAAGAGCCAGGTAAAGACCCGCCTGTTCGACCCAACCGACTACGAATGGCTGTTCGTCGTCTGTGGCGATGCCACGGCCTACATGATCCCCACCACGGAGATCACGGCACGCTACTCACTGACCCTCGGCCGAAGGTACGAACGCTACCGACTCGAAGACTGAGAGCCGTGAGCCCTGGACTCGAACTGCACTACCTCGAGCGGGCGACCGGATTCGAACCGGCGTTGCGACTTTGGAAGAGTCGGGTCCTGCCTCTGGACGACGCCCGCAGTACCTAAGAACCTAGCGGCTCAACACCCAGGCGGCTTCGCAGCCAGGTCGGCTCTCGTCGGGGAGGGGGGACTTGAACCCCCGACCGCCTGCCCCCAAAGCAGGAGCGCTACCACTGCGCCACTCCCCGGTCGTATTTCTGATCCCTCATCAGGCCCGCACGGGCCTGCCAAACCAGCGTACCTGGGGACCTGCCGGTGCTGGCGAAGAGTTTCGAGCGCTCCTCGAGGGCCGCCGCCGCACCATCTCGCAGCACCCCTTCGCCGCAAGCATGTCGGGTTGCCCTTACGAAGTGTGACGGGAATCACGGTTCGAGTCTGGCGGGCACGACGGTTCATCTCCGCCCGTCCCCGGATAATTGCAGCGGGCGAGAGGCCGTGTACCAGCTCGGCGCAGTCGAGGTCCGGTCCGGCAAACGCCGAGAAACAGGGGGTTGCCGAGATGCGGTTGGAGGGGATTCCTCATTCCATCGCCGGCTCGCCCGGCATCGGGCACGCGCACTTCTGGGAGCGGGCGCTGTCCAGGCGGAGCCTCATGCAGGCGGCCGGTGCCGCCGGCCTGGCCCTGGCTGGCGGCCGGCTGTTGCGTCCGGCGCCGGGGTGGGCCGCCTCAATGGGCGGGGCCGAGCCCCGACCGATCCCGGGGGGATTCGTCACTGTCGACGGGCGACGCTGGCACGCGTATCCGCCTGGCCCGTCGGACCCGCTCGACCCGTCCTCGGTGATGAACGAACCGTCGGCCATCACCGACTTCGACGGGGTGATGACCATCGCTCAGGTCCAGGGAACGGGTACAGAGGAGAGCGGGGGCCAATCGGTACCGATGCCCTTCGACGCCGACATGCGGGTCATGGCCGGCCGCTACGTGGGGTACGACGGCCAGGAGCATCACGGCACCTTCGTCTTGATATGACTGGATGTCTACGTGAGCCAGTTTGGCTCCGCTCCTGGTGGTCAGGGAATCCAGATCCACGACTTCAGCCCTGGCGTTTCCGAGACCGGGTTGTTCTGGACGGTGCCGGTGGCGCCGGAGACCGTTGTCTTCGACGACGCCCTCGACTCGGTGTCGCTGCGCATCCCGTCCCTCGACATGCCCGATGCCTTCAACCTGGGCAACTCGCTCGCCGAAGGGCCGACCGTCCCCGGCAACGTCGGCTTCGAGGTGGTGTGGACCGCCACCGGCCCGGCTGCGCCGGTGCGCTCCGACGCCCACGGCTTCGCCGGTGAGTTCCGCAAGGCCCGGGCCACAGTGGCCTGGTCGGGCCGCACCGAACAGTCCCGCTACGAGTCGGACACGGCCGAGGGATCCAAGACGGTGTTCGCCTTCGTGGGACGGGAACGCAACGGCGTCTTCCTGCGCTGAGCCCCGTCCGAGCGCAGGCCCGGTGACTTCGTCATCAGGGGGATGGTCGTCCCGCGGCGTCGTCATCGTCGGCCGGGAACGGGAGTTGGAGTACCTCGAGGCTGAGTACGCCCTGGCGGCGCAGGGCGAGTTCCGTGTCGTTCTCCTCCTCGGTGATCCCGGCGTGGGCAAGACGCGCCTGGCGGGCGAGGTTCTGGCCCGGCACGAGGCGGGTGGTCTGGGCCTCGCCGCCCGGGCCCACCCTCTCGGCGGCACAACGTCTTTTGGACTGTGGGCCGAGGCGTTGGAGGGCCACCTCCGTGGCGTTGATCCGACCGAGGTCTCCCGGCTCTGCGGCGGGTTCGTCGACGATCTCGGTGGGTTGTTGCACAGCGCCGCCGCCGTGCGGGGGGCTTCGCAAGCAGCCGAGCCGCCGCGGACCCGCCTCCTCCAGGGCCTGGCCGTGGTGCTCGACAACCTGGCCCGAGCCGCGCCGGTCGTCATCTTCCTCGACGACGTGCACGTGGCCGACGCCTCCTCGTGGGATGCGCTCCATTACCTGGCCCGCAACCTGGTCCACGCTCGGGTTCTCGTTCTGGCCGCAGCGCGGCCGGTCGAGTTGGCTCGCGAACAAGGGGCCAACCAGATTCTGCTGGGCCTGGAGCAGGACGGCCTCCTCACCCGCATGAGCCTGAGCCCCTTGACGTCAGGCGCCGTGGGCGAGCTCGTCGCCGAAGTCCTCGGCCAGCCACCGCCGCCCACCCTCATCAGCTGGCTCGAGGAGCGGTCCAGAGGAAGTCCGCTCTTCATCCTTGGACTGCTCCGAGCTCTCCTCGAGGAGGGAGCCGACCTTGCCGCACCAGGTCTCACCCGTCTTCCCGAGGGACTCGCCGAGCGGGTGACCGCGCGCCTCGGTCAGCTCGACGAACCGACCCGATCAACCCTGGAGGTCCTGGCTGTCGTGGGGCGCCGGGTGGAGCTCACCGCCGTGGTCGCACTCACTGGCCGTGCGCTCGACCGGGTCGGCCCCATCCTCGACGACCTGGTGCGTGCCCGGCTCGTCACGGAGGAGGAGCGCGGGCGGGAGGTGACCTACGAGATCGCCCACCCCCTGTTCCAGGAGGCCATCTATCAGGACCTCGGGGGCACCCGCCGCCGCGCGCTGCACCGCCTGGTGGGTCGGGCCCTGCTGGCCGCCGGGCGTCTCGGAGAGGCCGCACCCCACTTCACCCGCTCGGCCGACTCCGGCGACCCGGAAGCGATCAAAGCCCTCTGTGGGGCGCTGCGCCAAGCCGAGGAGCGCCAGCTGTTCCGGGAGGCCCTCGCGCTCCTAGGCACGCTCGTGGAACTCGTCCCTCCAGATGACGACCGTTGGCTCGAGGTGGTCGACGGGATGGTTCTTCAGGCCGAGTGGGTGGTCGACCATCGTGCGGATGTCCATGCCACCCTGGCCATCCCCGCCCTGCGGGCAATCGACTCCGCGCTGGAGAGATCAGACGACATCTCCCGACAGGCACTGGTGAAGTTCCGGCTGGCCAGCTTCCTCACCTGGGGTCTGGGAGAAGTCGAGGAGGCCGAGCGGGTATGCCGCGCATCGCTCGAGCTGTACGAGAAGGCTGGAGATCCCGTCGGGAAGTGGTTGGCGACCCTCGAGTTGGCCTATGTCAAAGGGTTCGCCAGTGGCCCGGCCGTTTGGGTGTCGACGGGCAGGCATGTGGCCGAAGCCGCGGAAGTGTCCGGTGACCGCTTCATCCTGATGCAGGCGCTCGGACGGGCGGTGGGATGGGGTTCTTTGTTTCTCGGCGCGTTCGAGGAGTCCGAGGCCGCCTTGCGCCGCGGCATCGAACTCGCCCGGGAGAACTCCAGGCCCTACTTCCAGGCGCTCAGTCTGTTTGCAACGGGCTACTCGTTGGCACTCGAGGGACGGGTAAACGAGGCGCATCCGTTGCTGGACGAGGCGAAGGCCGTCGATCCCAACTGGCGGGAGAGCCTCCAACTCGAGGCCGGGATCAGGGTCCACTGGCTGGCGGGCGACTTCGACTCCGCCCTGACCCAGGCCGAAGAGTCAGTGAGCTGGAACTCGAGCGGGATGTCCCGACGCCGGGCCGTCGGGCTCGCCTGCGCCGTACTGGCCGCGGTGGACATGGGTCGGCTACTCGACGCCCGGAGATACCTCACCATGGCTCTGGGAGCGTTCGGCGATCGACTGGATTCTGGGGGCTACGAAGTGTGCCGGCACGTCGGGGCGGTGTTGCGATGGCACGAGGGGGAGGGAGACGCCGCCCTCGAGGATCTGCAGCGAGCTGCGCTCCGCCTCGTCGACCAGGGGTTCCGGCCCTATGCCGCCTTCGCGCTTCTCGACCTTGCCGAGCTCGCCGCCCACGGGCGCGACGCCGAATCCGCCACTGCTGCGGCCACCGCCCTGGTCGATATCGCAGGGCGGCTCGACCGCGATCTGTATCGGGCCCTGGCCGCGCTTGGATCGGCGTGGGCCGGCGTGGCCGAGGCCGGATCTACCGCGGCCGTCACTGCAGCCGAGCAGGCCGTCTCCCTTCTTCAGGGCCTCGGGTATCCCGCCTTCTCGGGACGGGCGCACGACGCGCTCGGTCGGGCGCTGGCGACCGTGGACCGCCCCCGGGCGAGGGAGGCGTTCACCGCCGCTGCCGACAACTTTGACGGCTGCGGGGCAAGCCGGCGCCGGGATGAGGCGCTGGCGGCCCTGCGCCGAATGGGCGGCGTCGCCGCTCGGGGCCGAGCAGCCACAGGCCACGGTCCGGGCGCGCTGACGCAGCGGGAACGGGAAGTGGCTCAGCTTGCGGCATGTGGGAGGGCGGCGCTCGAGATCGCCCGGGAGCTCTTCATCGGCGAGCGCACGGTCGAGAGCCACCTGGCCCGCATCTACGCCAAGCTCGGGATCACCTCCAAGCTCGAGCTCGTCCAGCGAGCCGCTGACCTGGGCCTGGAACGCCCGGAGCCCGACGGGCGCTGACGCGAGTTTCCGTACCGGGATTTGCGTACTGGTACGGACGACTCGGACTCCCCCTCGTCGTAGGTTCCCACCATGGGAACTCGCCCAGGCACGACGGCGGAAAACCGCTAGAGACGATCAGTTCCTCGGCCGGCGGGACTCCCACCCCCGGCGGCGGCGTTCGCCGCTGCCTTGGTGGCCTCGGCTTCATCGACCTGTTCCACAACGCCGTGGAGGAGGCACGCAACCATGCGCACCCTTCGAATACTCATCGCCGCGCCATTGGCCGTCATCGCCGTGGGGTCATTCCTCACCGGCGACGCGAGCGCCCACTCCTCCATCCTGCGAGGCCTCCCCTGCTCCTTGACGCCGGTTCCTGCGGCCGGGGAACCGACGCCGCTGGGAGCGGGTCGCTGCCCGGGGGTCCGTCCCGGGGGCCGGGTGCTGAGCGAGGTTGGCGACTGCACGTTGAACTTCCTGTTCCGGGGCCGTGACGGTACGCGCTATATCGGCACCGCCGGCCACTGCGTCGCTGCGGGAGACGACTACACGTTCGACCAGCACGGCAACGCCCGCTTCGAGAGGGTCTGGGCCCTGGGAACCGGTCCGGTCGCCATGGACCCGGCCGGTCGACGGTTCGGCGAGTTCGCCTACGTGGTCAAGCACGACCCGAAGGACTTCGCCCTCATCCGGCTCGACCCCGAAGTCCCCGCCAGCCCGGAGATGTGCCACTTCGGGGCACCCCACGGCTTCTACTCCACCGACACCGCACGCGTCCTCAGCCTGCGCTACTACGGCAACGGGCAGGGCATCAGCGACGTGACGCCGGCCCGCTCGGCGGTGGCGCTCGGTACCCCCGACCCCGATCACCTCTACGCCGCCGGGCTGGCAGCGCCGGGCGACTCGGGCGCCGGCGTGATGACCGCCGACGGACTCGCAGTCGGGGTGCTGGTCACCACCGGGTACCAGCTCCGGGACGCAAGCCCGCCGGTCAGCGCCAAGGGCCTGGACGTCGGCACCATGGGGATTACCCGGCTCGAGCCCCAGCTGGCCCGGGCGTCGGAGAAGCTGGGCGTGGCCCTAAAGCTGGTTACCGCGGGCTAGGACGGAGCGGCGGCTTCGCGGCCCCGGCCGATTCCGCCTGGCTGGCGACCATTCGGGATATGCGGAACCGAGCCGGTGCCGCGAAGACCGTTCGCGCTCGCCCGGATGAGCGTCAATTACCCGGGACGATTTGTTTGAAAGTAGATACCCCTTACGCTCGCCGGGGAGAGTCGAGCCCGCTTCTGTTCAAGAGCCCGATGTCGGCGGCGTAGCGGAACAGTTCGGCTCGGGTCCGGAAACCGAGCTTGTTGAACAACTTCGCCCGGCGCGACTCCACCGTCCGCAGGCTGACGCCGAGCAGGCGGGCCACTTCGGCGTTGGTGTGGCCGAGGGCGAGGAGGCGGAGCACCGCCAACTCGTCGTCGCGAAGCACGGCCGACCGCCCGGAGGCCGTGCCGGCGGTGGCCAGCTGCGCCCCCAGCGCGGGCTGGAGGTACCGGCGACCCTCGGCCACCGAACGCACCGCATCCACCAGCTCCAGGGCGGCGGCGTCCTTCGTCAGGTAGCCCACCGCCCCCGCTCGAAGGGCGAGCGCTGCGGCGTTGACGTCGTCGACCATGGACAGGATCAGGATGTTGGCCTCCGGCGCGTGTTTGTGAACGGCCGTTACCACCTGCTCGCCCGAGGCGTCGGGCAGGATCAGGTCAGCCACCACGACGTCGTAGGCCACCGGCTGCGTCACGAACTCGGCGACGCTCGGCGACTCGCCCACCACCACCAGGTCGGGCTCGTCATCGAGGAGGAGCCGCACTCCGGCCCGCACGACTGTGTGATCGTCGAGGATGAAAACCCGCCGCGGGCGCGCGCTGTCGGTCAGGTCGACGGTCATCGCCGGCCCTCGGGGATCGACAATGTCGCCTCCACGACCGTTCCCTGCCCCGGTGCGGACTGGATCCGGACCGTTCCGTCGACCAGGCGCGCCCGTTCTTCCATACACAGCAGGCCCATACCACTGCCCGGCGTGAGGGCTCGATGCTCAGGTTCGAAGCCATCGCCGTCATCGGTGATGACCACGGTGAGCGTGCCGGCGCCGTGCTTGAGGGAGATCGTCACCGACTGTGCGGAGGCGTGACGCATGACATTGGTCAACGCCTCCTCCACGATCTTGTAGACCGCCGCCTCGACCCTGACGGCGAAGTGAGTGTCGAGCTCGTCATCGACCTCGATCGACAGGCCGGTGCGCGATTGGATCGTCGCCGCCAGCGACTGCAGCGAAGCGCTCAGCCCGTCGGGCGGGGCCGAGGTTCCCCGTAACGACCAGGCCAGCGACCGGGTCGTGGCCAGGGCCTCGTCGGCCAGCACCCGTAGGGCGGCCAGGCGACGGCGTTGGTGGCCTTTCAGCTCTCCCTCGATCGACCGGGCGAACAGGCTGAGCGACGTGAGGATCTGGCCCAGGCCGTCATGCAGCTCCCGGGCGAAGTAGGCCCGCTCGTCGGGCTGCGGGTCGAGGATCCGCACTCCTGTACGCCGCTCGTCTTCGCCGCGGACGATGCGGGCACTGACCCGGATCACACCCGGATCGTGGTC
>JAICGL010000035.1 GCA_025923175.1 Acidimicrobiia bacterium | reverse complement strand
GTGGAGGACCACGCCTACCTCCGCCACGACCCGTCCCTCCCGGATCTGGTGGAACGGGCCGGGGCGGTGCTGATCGGCTTCCGGGACCTCCGGGATCTCCAGCGTTCCGGGTGAGCACTTCGGGGGGTCCTTGGGGGGCGGAGCCCCCCAAGTGGGTTAGTACTCCGTGATCTCCCGGATCTGCTCCTGGAGGGCGCGGTACTCCGGCGAGTTGGTGAGGGGCAGGAGCGACATGAGCTTGGCCATGTTGCCGGTGACCTTCATCCGACCCTGCATGAAGGCGGCGTTGGGGTCGAGCTCACCCTGCTGGATCTTCTTGGCGTCGTCGTAGCTCATCGTCAGGGCGAAGTCGGAGTCCTCGGCGTCGCCCAGCTGCGAATCGAGGAGCTTCCCGTCCTCCAAGACCCAGTAGTACTTGACGTCGCCCTCGGGGGCGCCGGTCACGACGTACTGCATCTTGGCCGTCGCTCCGGGGCGGACGGGCTGGTCTTCTGCCAGCTTGCGCGACTCGTCCAACCATTCCTGGCTCAGGTACTTCGCCATCTGCACTCACCTCGGTCTGTCGGGAACGGGCGGCGCAGTTTATCCAGCCCTTCGCTCCGCTGAGGTGCCGACCCGGAGTCCGGAGAACAGGTCGTCTTCGAAGCCGCCCTCGGGGACGGCGGTGTCGACCAGGGAGCGGGCGAGGAGGAACTCTTCCCAGGGGAACACTTCCCGCACGGTTTCCTCCGGGAGGCGCATCCAGAACCCTTCGGGGTCGACCTGGGTGCGATGCGCAAGCAGCGCCGCCCGCCGCTGGTCGAGGTAGTCGCCGACGTCGATCCGCGTCGTGATCGGCCGGTCGGGCGTCTCGGGATCCCACTTGGCCAGCCAGTCGGCGTAGGGGCTCTCCTCGCCCCGGGCGACGAAGACGTCGTGGAGGGTCTGGAGGCGGATCCTCGTCCACGCCGTGTAGTACAGCTTCGACGGCTGGAAGGGCGGCCCGGCCTCAGGGAACCGCTCGGGGTCGCCTGCGGCATCGAAGGCCGCCACCGAGATGTCGTGGGTGCGGATGTGGTCGGGGTGGGGGTAGCCCCGGTGGTCGTCGCCGTAGGTGATGAGCACCTGGGGCCGCTCCGCCCGGACAATCCGCACCAGTTGCTCCACCGCCTCGTCGAGCGGTGCCATGGCGAACGACTCGGGATGCGTGTTGGCATCCGTGCCCTTCATGCCGGAGTCGCGGTAGCCGAGCATGTACGTCGACCCGTAGCCGAGGATGCGGATGGACTCGTCAAGCTCGGCGAGCCGCACGGCCCGCAGATCGGCCCGCACCTCCGGGCTGTCGGCGGCCGGGTTGAGGATGTCGCCCTCCGCGCCGTCGGTGCAGGTCACGAGGACGGTGTGGACACCCTCGGCCGAGTAACGGGCGTTCGTACCCGATCCCTTGGACGCCTCGTCATCAGGATGGGCGTGCACCTGGAGGAGGCAAAGCCGGTCGTCGGTCATTGCACAAGCAATCTACCGTCGTCGCTGTGATGAGGGTCCGGCGAAAAGGGACTGGTTGGAGCGGCGCCGACCCCTAGCCTGGGGTGTGCTGTGAACCCGCTCGATCTGCTGACCGTCGCCGTTCTGGCCTTCGTTGGTTTCCGGCTGGCCGACGCCGCCCGGCAGACCGTCTCGGCCCGGGCTGCGGTGTGGCAGCTGGTGGCCGGGCTGCGGCTCCGGCATTTCGTTCTGGCGGTGCCGGTCCTCGGGGCGGTCCTGGCGGTGGCCACGCCGCTGCTTGCCGTGCCGGGCCTCGACTTCGGCTGGTGGACGGCCCTCGGCGGCGAGGGCAATCCCGCCGTCGGGGTCGGCCGGCCCAGCGCCACCCCCGGGCCGCTGGAGACGATCATCCCGATCGTCTTCGTGACCCTGCTGCTCATCGGCCTGCCGCTGCTCGTCGAGGGCGAGGAGTGGGTCTTCCGCCGGGGCGCGCAGCACCGCAGCCGCGCGGCCAATGCCCGCCGGGCTGTGCTCTTCGGGCTCGTCCACGCCCTCATCGGCGTCCCCATCGGTGTGGCGCTCGCCCTCTCAGTGGGCGGCTTCTACTTCACCTGGGCCTACCTGCAGGCGTGGCGGGCGACCGGCTCGGAGGACGCGGCGCTGGCCGAGTCGACCCGGGCGCACCTCGCGTACAACCTCGTCATCGCCGCGCTGGTGATCGTGGCTCTGGCGACCGGCTCGGCCTAGGGGCGTCCGGGCCTACCCGCGCCCGGCTCGGGCCAAACCGACGGGAAAGGGACAAACAGCCCCAGATCTGTCAATTCACAGGAAATCCCAAGGCGTCACGTATTCAGTGAGGGCCGCTGACGTCCCGATCTAACGGTCATGCCTCTGGGGAGAAGCTTTGACCGGTCCGACCGTGCACTGCGGTCGCGGTGCCGCCTTACCACCGGCCTAGCGGCCGCCGCCGTCGCGTCGGGGCTGGCGCTGGCCGGACCGGTGCGGGCCTCCGCGCCCCTTCCCGTCGCGGCGGTTGAGCCCTCGGGTCCCGCTGACGGGCTGCTGGTCAAGTTCGACCCGGGCACCCCGGATGCCGCGATCCGCTCCGCCGTCGCGGCCGCCGGCGGCCGGATCGAAGAGCCGGCGGGCGACACCGGCTACCTCAAGGTGTCGACCCGGGACGTGCCAGCCGCTGAGGTTGCAGCGCTGCTCGACCGGTCGACCCTCGTCAGCGAGGTCGGCCCCAACACCATCCGCTACGCCGCCGCCATCCCCAACGACACCAACTTCTCCCAGCAGACCACCTACCTGCAGGCCATGAACCTCCCCGCCGCCTGGGACAGCACGACCGGCAACGACTCGATGACCATGGCCATCATCGACAGCGGCGTGCAGCTCAACCACCCCGACCTCGTCGGACGGCTCGTGCCCGGCTGGGACTTCGTCAACCGGGACTCCGACCCGAGCGACGACTTCGGTCACGGCACGATGGTGGCGGGCATCGCCGCCGCTTCGACCAACAACGGGCGGGGCGTGGCCGGCGCGACGTGGCAGGGCAAGATCATGCCGATCAAGGTCCTCGACTCCCGGGGTCAGGCCGACGACGAGAACATCGCCGCCGGCATCCGGTGGGCGGTCGACCACGGCGCCAACGTCCTCAACCTCTCACTCGGCGGGCCCGGCGAGGGGACCGGGATCCTCCAGCAGGCGGTGAACTACGCCAACAGCCGCAACGTCGTCGTTGTGGCGGCGGCAGGAAACGACGGGGACAAGAGCGTGCAGGAGGCCACGGCGCCGCACTACCCGGCCGCCTGTGCCGGGGTGATCGCCGTCGGTGCAACTGACGCCGCCGGCAACCACGCCAGCTTCTCCAGCTACGGCAACTGGATCGATGTCGTCGCCCCCGGCGCCGTCAGCGAAAACCCGGCTCGGGGTATCTCGACGACGATGCGAGGGTCGACATACGGCGCCGGGTCGGGGACGTCGTTCTCCGCCCCGCTGGTCGCCGGCGTGGCCTTCCTCATGCGGGCCGCCAATCCCAACGCCAACCAGGCCACGATCAGCAGCCGCCTCATCAGCAGTACCCGGGACCTCGGGCCGGCCGGTTTCGACGCGGTGTACGGCACCGGCATGGTCGACGCCACCGCTGCCTTGGCCGCGGTGTCCGGGGCCTTCTCCAGCGCCTCGACCAACGGCTCCGGCTACTGGATGCTGGGCGAGCAGGGCGCCGTCTACCGCTTCGGAGGCGCAGGCTTCCTGGGCAGCGCCCCCCTGACCGGCGGCGTGGCGGCCGCCGACCTCGAGCCGACACCGTCGAGTGGCGGCTACTGGGTCGTTGACAGCGCCGGCCACGTCTTCGGGTTCGGCGACGCCCGCTACCACGGCGCGGCCGGGGCGCTGCTCCCCGGCGAGCAGGTGACGAGCCTGTCCGCAACCCCGAGCGGCAACGGATACTGGATCTTCACGAGCCGCGGCCGGGTGTTCAACCGGGGCGACGCACCGATACTCGGCGACCTGGCTGCCGTCGCCCTCAACGGGCCCATCCTCGACTCCATTCCCACCCCGAGCGGGCTCGGTTACTACATGGTCGGCTCCGACGGCGGCATCTTCGCCTTCGGCGACGCCCGCTTCGCCGGCTCGATGGGCGGCAAGCACCTGAACGCCCCGGTCCAGTCGCTGGTTCCGGATCCTGACAAGTCCGGCTACTGGCTGGTGGCCTCGGACGGCGGCGTGTTCGCCTTCGACGCGCCGTTCCGGGGTTCGATGGGCGGCGTCAGGCTCAACGCACCGGTCACCGGGATGGTGCCGTTCGGGAACGGCTACCTGATGGTCGCCACCGACGGTGGAGCCTTCAACTTCTCCGACCAGCCGTTCTCCGGTTCCCTGGCCGGCAGCGGCCCGATCCAGCCGATCGTGGCCATCGCCTCCAAGGCCGCCACCAGCTAAGCAGCTACCGGAAGTCGCGAGAACGGGGCGTCGCTCCGGTCGGCAGCGGAGCGAGGCGGTGGGCGACGAGGTTCGTGACGCCCTGGTGGTGCTCGAGGACCCCGCGGATCAGCATGGCCGTCGAGGTGCGGGCCACCCGGCGGTAGCGGCGCCACAGGCCGGGTGAGCAGATCACGTTCAGGAGGCCGGTCTCGTCCTCCAGGTTGATGAAGATCACCCCCTGAGCCGTGCCCGGCCGCTGCCGGTGGGTGACGACGCCGGCCACCTCCACCACCGACCGGGGAGCGACATCGACCAGCGCAGCAATGGGGACGACGCCGAGTTCATCGAGCGCCGGCCGGGTGAACTCGGTCGGGTGGGCCACCGGGGAGAGACCCATCGACCACAGGTCGGCGGCTGCCTCCTCCTGCGCGGTCATCCCCGGAAGGGCCGGCGCCTCCACGCCGGTGACGAGCCCGGGCAGCTTGTCGGGCCGGGCCTCCCGGAGAGCAGCGGCGGCCCACAGCGCCTCGCGCCGGGACAGGCCGAAGCAGCCGAAGGCGCCGGCGGTGGCCAGGCCCTCGATGGCATCGGTCGAGGCACCGGTGCGGCGGGCGAAGTCCTCGAGGTCGCAGAAGGGTCCGTGGGCGGTGCGCTCGGCCTCGATGCGCTCGAGCAGCCCGTCCCCCAGATTCCTGACGTAGCGGAGGCCGATGCGCACCGCCATCGTCGAGGAGTCGGAGTGCCAGGGGCTGTCCTTGGCGGCTCCCGCCGCCGTTGTCGGGGGGACACCCCCCATCCCCCGGGGGACCGGCCGGCCGATCCCTTCGTCTGTGCGGGGTTCGAGGGTGCACTGCGTACGTGAGCGGTTGAGGTCGGGGCCGAGGACCTCGACGCCGTGGCGGCGGGCGTCGCGCACGATCGTGTGGGGCGAGTAGAAGCCCATCGGCTGGGCGTTGAGGAGGGCAGCGGTGAACTCCGCCGGGTAGTGGAGCTTCATCCACGAGCTGGCGTAGACGAGGTAGGCGAAGCTGACGGAGTGGCTCTCGGGAAAGCCGAAGTCGGCGAAGGCTTCGAGCTTGTGGGCGATCTCGTCGGCCACCGCGCCGGTGATGCCGTTCTTTGCCATGCCCTCGAGGAGGCGAGCCCGCATGAGGGCCATCCGCTCGCGGGATCGCTTGGAGCCCATCGCCTGGCGGAGCTGGTCGGCCTCTCCGGGGGTGAAGTTGGCCACGTCGATGGCCATCTGCATGAGCTGCTCCTGGAAGAGCGGCACGCCGAGGGTCTTCTTCAGGCACCCTTCCAGGAGCGGGTGGAGGTACGTGATCGGCTCCTCGCCCCGCCGGCGGCGGATGTAGGGGTGGACGGATCCGCCCTGGATCGGGCCGGGGCGGATGAGCGCCACCTCGATGACGATGTCGTAGAACGTTCTCGGCCGCAGCCGCGGGAGCGTCGCCATCTGGGCGCGGCTCTCGATCTGGAACACGCCGACGGTGTCGGCGTCGCACATCAGGTCGTAGACCGCGTCCTCCTGGGGGATGGTGGCCAGGTCGATCTCGTCGCCACGGTGTTCGCGGATCAGGTCAACGGCCAAGTGCAGCATCGTGAGCATCCCGAGCCCGAGGAGGTCGAACTTCACGAGGCCGGCGGCGGCGCAGTCGTCCTTGTCCCACTGGAGGACGGAGCGGTTCTCCATCGTCGCCCACTCGGTCGGGCAGTACTCGACGAGCGGACGGTCGGCGATCACCATGCCTCCGGAGTGGATCCCGAGGTGGCGGGGGAAACCCTGTACCTGGCGGGCGAGGTCGAGCACCAGCGGCGGGATGCCGGGACCGCCTTCGCCTTTCGATTTGGTGAGGTCGCCGCCGGCGTCGGCCTCCGCCTCCCGCAGCGTCCAGCCCTCGACCGACTTGGCCACGGCGTCGGCCTGGCCCGGCGAGAGACCGGCCGCCTTCGCCATTTCCCGCAGGGCGGAGCGGGGACGATAGGTGATGACGTTGGCCACCTGGGCGGCCCGGTCACGCCCGTAGCGGCGGTAGACGTACTGGATGGCCTCCTCCCGGCGCTCGTGCTCGATGTCGAGGTCGATGTCGGGCGGCCCGTCGCGCTCCGGGGAGAGGAACCGTTCGAAGAGGAGGCCGAGGCCGACCGCGTCGGCCTTGGTGATGCCGAGGGCGTAGCAGACGGCGGAGTTGGCCGCGGAGCCCCGGCCCTGGCAGTAGAGGTTCTCGCGGCGGCAGAACTCGACCAGGTCGTGGACGAGGAGGAAGTAGCCGGCGAAGCCCAGCTCCTCGATGAGGTCGAGCTCGCCGGCGATGCGCCGCCTGGCCTCGGTGTGCTTCGGGTGGCTCGGCGGGTAGCGGAAGTCGGCGCCGGCCCAGGCCAGCTCCCGCAGCCAGCTCATCTCGTCGTGGCCGGGAGGAACGGGAAAGTCGGGGAGATGGGGGGCGGCCATGGCGAGGTCGAAGGCGCAGGCCTGCGCGATCTCGGTGGTGCGCTCGACCGCGCCGGGCCAGCGGGCGAAGCGCCGGGCCTGTTCGGCCGGACTCCGCAGATGAGCCCCTGCGGCTGCCGGGAGCCAGCCGTCGAGGGCGTCGAGGGGGCGGCGGGCCCGGACCGCGGCCAGGGCGGTGGCCAGCGGCCGTTCCTTCGTCGTGGCGTAGTGGACGTTGTTGGTGGCCACGATGTTGACCCCGGCGCGAGCGGCCAAGGTGGCCAGTGCGTCGTTGCGGGAACCGTCGAGCGGGTCGCCGTGGTCCCACAGCTCGACCAGCACCCTGTCCCTCCCGAAGGCGTCGACGAGCCGGTGGAGTTCTCGTTCGGCCGCGGCGGGCCCGTGGTCGACCAGCGCCTTCGGGACCGTGCCCTTGCGGCAGCCGGTCAGCACGAACCAGGAATCGTTGCCGGCACCGGGATCCGGCCGGAGGTGGACGGCGGCGCGGCTTGCCTCGGCCAGCTCCTCCAGGCTGAGCCGCGGCTCGCCCTTGCTCCCCCGCATCTGCGCTTCGCTGGCCGCCCGGGCCAGCCGGGCGTATCCGACCCGGCCCTCCGCCAGCACGACGAGATGCTCCCCTTCAGGGTCGGGTACTCCGGACTGGCCGACCACCCCCTTCGGAGAACGGGGCGAACCGAGGGTCAGCTCGGCGCCGAACACCGTGGGGAGGCCGAGCTCCCGGGCGACCCCCGAGAAGCGGACGGCGCCGTAGAGCCCGTCGTGGTCGGTGACCGCCAGGCCGGACAGCCCGAGCCGGGCGGCCTCGCAGACGAGATCCTCCGGATGGCTCGCCCCGTCCAGGAACGAGAAGTTCGTGTGGCAGTGCAGCTCCGCATACGCCGGCTCTCCCGCCTTCGGTCGCCGCCGGGCGACGACCTCCGGCCGCGGCGGCCGGATCTTCCGCTCCGGCCACGGCCCGCTCTTGCCAGGCTGCGGCTCAGGCACGGCCGTTCACCCAACTGGCGTTCTTCACCGCACGCATGCCGCGGTGAAGAACGCCAGTTTGCGGAGGCGGTCGTCAGTCATAGATCGCCTCCACGTGAGCCTCGCCGCTTTCGACGGAGACGAGGCAGGCAATCCCGGCCGCGACGACCTGCCACAGGGCGCGCCGCCGACGGGCCGCCGGGTCCCACCAGCGGAGGTCCTGCAGCCAGGGGCCGGCCCAGACCACGACCGGGCCGCCTCCCCGGGGCAGCGCCGGGCTGTTGAGCCGCTCCGGCGCAGCCGAAGCCTCTCCCCGGCCTGACACGGTCACCGGACGCCCGTCGGCGTCGAGCAGCTCCGCCGGTCGGGCAGGCGTGAACACGATGGCCGGGGCCGGCGGAGGGATCGCCCCCGGCCACGCTGCTCCGTCGGCCGGGCGGGACTGGTCGGGCCGGGGCGGCGGGTCGTCGCCCCAGGGAGCCCAGACGATCTGCTCGTCGGGGGTGCGTCCACCCTGGAGGACGGGCGTGGTCACGGCCTCGGGCCCGAGCAGCGACTGCAGGCGGACGAGGGCCCGGCCCGCCCGCTCGGCGGCGGCCCGGTCGCCGCCCCACAGGCCGAGCTGGCTCCGCCCGGCCACGACGACCTCTTCCGGCACCAGGCGGAGCAGCGTGAGCCCACTGGTGACGAGGTCGTCGTCGGCGCTGCGGCCGGCATCGGCCCGGCAGGGCCCCTCGTCGCGGCTGACCCACGCTTCGAGCTGCCCCCGCACCCGATCGGCCAGGATCGCTGACCCCGGTGAGGACCCCGCACCGCACCCCCATGACCCGCCGCCCCGGCCGCCGGCTCCTTGCCGCACTCCGGTGTCGCCGGAGAGACGCCAGGTGCGGGCCAGGCGCTCGCCGTGCTCGGTCTCGGCCTCGACCCGCACCCGGGTGCAGAGCAAGCCGTCGGCGGTCAGCTCGGCGAGGAGCTTGTCGGCCAGGGCCCGGCCGGCGAACACCGCTGTGTCGACCCGGGTGACGGGCGGGTCGAACTCGTGGTGCAGCTCCAACTCGGGCGGCGGAACCCGTAGCCCCGGCGGATGCTCGTCCTCCCCCCTGGCACGGCGGTGGGCAGCCAGCCCGGCGGGGCCGAACCGCCCGAGCACCGAAGCAGGCGGCAGCCCGGCGAAGGCGCCCAGAGTCGGCAGCCCGAGTCGGACCAGCAGGCTGGCGAGGTCGTCGTCGTCGAGCACCCGCACCGGCCAAGGCGCCAGAAAGGTGGCGCTCTCCCCAACCGGCACCACGAACGGCTCGCCCGGCTGCGCCCGCCGGGCCGCCAGCCGGGCGGCGAATACCCCATCGGCGATCCCGATCCGGGCACACGCGCCGCCGGCTACGTCCCCGCCCCCAGCGCAACCGGTTGCGCCCGGGGCTCTCTGAGGGCCTTCAAAGCAACCGGTTGCGCCAAGGACCCGGGCGACCTCGGCAAGGAGGCGAGTGGCGAAGGCTTCGTCGCCGCCGAAGTAGCGGGACGGGCCTCGCGTCGGCACGAACAGCAGGCCCGGCCGGTCGAGGGCCAGGCGAGGAGCGAGGACCTCGACCGCCCGGCTGAGCGCCTCGAAGGCCCGGGCCTCGCCCGCCGTGTCGACCGAACGGAGAACGAGCCCCGGGCAGCGGACCTCGGCCTCGCGCCGGCGCAACCCCCGCCGCACCCCTTCGGAGCGCGCCTCGCCGGAGGCGGCCATCACGAAGCCCCGGTCGAGCACGACTATGGGTACGCCTTCCAGCGACGGGTCGGCCCGCCGGGCCGCCACCACCGGCCAGTCCGGGCACCACAAGCAGAGCATCCGCTCCGGGTTCATGCCGGCTACTCCCTCAGGCGGCAGCGCGGGAGCCGGCCACGAGCTCGACGACCCGCTCCCGGCCGGCGGCACCCCGTCCGCTCACCGCCACCCGCAGCACCCGCTCGCCGAGCAGGCCTTCGCCGCGGCCCAGGCCGCTCCAGGACGTGTGCTCGGCCCTCAGGCGCAGCGACGCTTCGCCCGGCCAGGAGCCCGCCGCCACGAGGACGGCGGCGCGCTCCCGGGCCCGCGCTTCGAGCCGGCGGGCGTCGCCCAACCGGAACCCCCGGGGGATCGTCGCTCCCACCACAGTGACGCCGTCGAGCAGGGTGGCCACCACCCGGGCGTACAGGGCGGCCGGCACCGCCCGCACCACCGCCAGCCGGTCGAGGGCCACGCCTGCCTCGGCGGCCGCCAGCCCGCCGAGCACCCCGTCGCCGTCGACCACCGCCGCCCACTCCCCCGCCGCCGTGGCCGCCGCCAGGAGGCGCAGCAGGAGCGATGTCGCCCCCGACCCGGGTGCCCCTTCGACCCTGACCACCGAACCGCGCTGGAGCCCTCCGCTCGGAAGGATCTCCCCCAGCGGCCCGGGCACGGCCAGTCGGCGCTCCCCGGCGAGCACCACCGGCCGCACCCGCTGGGCGACCTCGGTCAGCTCGGCCCGGGGGACGGGGGGTGTCCCCCCGACAAGTGCGGCGTGAGCCGCTACAGAACGCGGACGAGCTGACGGACGGTCGGACGGAGGGCTACTCTCGAACAGAGGTTCGGCGACTACCACCTCGCCAACGTATCGAACATACGTTCGCTACGGCAAGCTGAAATTCCTGAGGACTTTGAGGACAGCCTCGGCCCAGAGGCCGTAGCCGGCGTCGCTGGGGTGGAAGTCGTCGGCCGCGAAGTACCGGTTGGGGTCGCGGCGGAAGGGCGGGCCAGTTGGGCCGGCGATGTCGGCGTAGATCGCGCCGGTGCCCGCTGCCACCTGACGGACCTCGGCGTCCAGGTTCCGCCCTCGCCATCCGGACACCGCCCGCAGTGGCTGGGCGAACCGCGGAATGGCGCCCATATCCGGCACGCCGAGCAGCATGACGGGAACGCCGCTCGGCAAAGCCCGCACGACCTTCTCGTAGGTGTGACGGAACGCTCCTCGCCCAGTGAGGTGGATCGTGTCGTTCGCCCCGACCGAGATCAGGATGAGGTCGGGCTCCAGCCCCGCCACCTTCGGCACCTGATCATCCAGCACGTCCGCCACCCGGGAACCAGAAACAGCCAGGACCGAGACGCGCGGTCCCGCAAGCCCGTCGGCAACCTGGCTGGGAAGTGCCCCGGCCGAGTTCGACGCCCCGATGCCAGCGGCCGTTGAATCGCCGAGCCACACCACTCTCCGCCCTTCCCCGGGGCGATCGAGGACAAGCTCGAGGTCAGGCAACCGCGTCCCGCTCCGGGCGAGCTGAATCTCCACTACCAGGACGGAGGCGGCCCCCACCACCGCAGCAGCCACGACGAGGCCACTCCGACGAACCAGGCGCATCTACGGCCATGCGTGGGGCAGGGGCCCCACGCTCTGGAGGAGGACGGGGTTGGGGCCCCGTCCGGGGCGGCGAAGCCGCAGAAATAGGGCCGTAGCGTGCGCCAGCACGCTAGGCGCCTATTTGCCGGAACGTGCGGCGGTAGACCAGCGGGGACGTGTCGAGCACCCGCCGGAAGTGCAGCCGCAAACCTGCAGCCGTCCCGAAGCCGCAGCGCACGGCGATGAGCTCAACCGGGTCGTCGGTGGTCTCCAGCAGGCGCTGGGCCAGCAGCACCCGCTGCCGCACGAGCCACTGCCCGGGAGTGGTGCCGGTGGTGGCCCGGAAGCGGCGGGCGAAGGTCCTCGGCGACATCGCCGCCCGGTCGGCCATCCCCTCCACCGACAGGGCCTCGTCGAGGTGCTCGAGCATGTGCTCCAGCGTGGCGGCGAAGCGGTCGGACCCCGGTTCGCCCGACGTCATCGGCGTCTCCACGAACTGGGCCTGGCCGCCTTCCCTGTGGGGCGGCACCACCATGCGGCGGGCGACGGCGTTGGCGATCTCAGCCCCGAAGTCGAGGCGGACCACGTGGAGGCACAGGTCGATGCCAGCGGCGGTGCCGGCCGAAGTCATCACGTCACCCTCGTCGACGTAGAGCACGTCGGGGTCGACGTCGATCTCCGGGTATCGCTCGGCAAGGGCGTCGGCGTGCATCCAGTGGGTGGTCGCACGGCGGCCATCGAGCAGGCCCGCGGCGGCCAGCACGAAGGCGCCCGAGCACACCGACAGGATCCGGGCACCGCGACGATGGGCGGAGCGCAGGGCGTCGAGCAGCGCCGGCGGAGGCTCGTCGTCGAGCTGCGCCGCTCCCCACGCGGGCACGACGACAGTGTCGGCCTTTCCGACTTCCTCGAGGCCGTACGGCGTGTCGATGGTGAAGCCCTGCGAGCTGCGGATGGGCGGGTCTTCGGCCGCGCAGATCATGTGCCGGTACCACGGCACGCCGAGCTCGGAGCGGTCGATGCCGAAGACCTCACAGGGGACGGCCATCTCGAACGGCGCAACGCCGTGGCAGATCACCGTCGCAACGGTGTGGCGGCGGCGCCGGGTGCGGGCCGGGAGGCTGGCCATCGGGATCATCCTGCCATGCGTTGGTTCCAAGTCTCCTCGCAGTTTTCGTTGCGGTCCTCTTCGCCGTCGCCGGCGGGCCACTGGCCCTCGTACCCGCAGGAGCAGCGATAGCCGATGAGGAAACCGCCTCCGGGAGCAGGGCTGAGCGACAGGATGTCCTCGGGGCTGAGGAGGACGCGCCGCTGGTGGCGGGGGCAGCAGACGGAGAACACGGCTCAGGTTCCTTCGTCGCCGCTGTGGCGCCGACGCCGGTGGCGCCGGACGGTCTCGGGTCGCGGGCGGGACTTCCGGGCCAGTTCGGTCAGCCGTTCCTGCTCGGCGGCGACGAGCCATCGTGCGATTTCGGGATTCAGATGCATGCCTTCATCGTCAGCCTCGCGGCAGCACCGCGACAGTGACCGAAACGACGACTTTCGCAAGGATCCTGCCAACGGCCCGGAGGGCCGGCTCAGCTGCCGACGGCGGCCTCGGGAGAGGAAGCTTCCTCGGCGGGCGGGGCTTCCTCGACGGGCGGGCCCCCCTCGGCGGGCGGGATCTCCCCGGCCGGGGTGGCGGGCGCCGGCAGCTGCCCCTCCCGGTAGTAGATGAACAGCTTCTCGATCGTGTCTTCGACCTTCGCCTGCAAGGTGGGCCACTGCTCGGCCGGCGCGACCACCGTCACGACGCTGGAGTAGATCGTCACCGCTGACACGCCGAGCTCGAAGAGCCGGCGGGCCAGTTCGTCGGGCGGCTTCGTACCTGCAACGTCCTGCCCGGCCTGGTAGCGGTGCGTCTGCATCCCGGTCAGGGAGCGGTTGAGATCGAAGTTCTTGACGTCGCTCCGCACGCCGGCGCGAACCGTCACGGTGATCGACTGACCCATAGACCAAGCCTAGAGCGTTCGTAGACTGAACCCATGACGCTGGAACCGACGTCGCCGCTCCCCCTCTATCACCAGCTGGAGCGAGTCCTGGCCGAGCGGATCACCGCCGGCCAATACCGTGACGGGTTTCCCGGCGACCACGAGCTGGCCGCAGAGTTCAGCGTCAGTCGGGGCACGGTTCGCCAGGCGCTGGAACGGCTCGCCCGGTCCGGCCTCATCGTCCGCCAGCAGGGGCGGGGGTCATTCGTTGCCGCGCCCCTCGAATATCCGCTCGGCCGCTTCTACCACTTCGCCCACGACATGCAGGTGCGGGGCATCCCCGAATCGTCCCGGGTGCTGGGCCGGGGGATCGTCAAAGCGCCGGCGGCGGTCGCAGCGGCGCTCGGCCTGGCCCGGGGCGACCGGGTGATGCGGGTCGTCAGGCTCCGGCTGGCCGGCGAGCGCGCCGTGCTCCTCGAGACGTCCCACTTCCCCGACGACGTCGGGGCGCCGCTGCGCTTCGCCGATCTGTCGGCCGGTTCGCTCTACGACCTGATGGAGCAGAACGGGGTACGCCTCTCCCGGGTGACGGAGGAGGTCCATCCAGTGTCGCTGCGGGCCGAGGAGGCCGAGCCGTTCGGGCTGCCGGCGGGGGTGCCGGCCTTCGCCGTCGAGCGGGTCGCGCTGGCCGGCGAGCGGCCCGTCGAGCACCGGCTCGTGCTCGCCCCCGGCGACCGGGTGACACTCACCGCTTCCTGGGGAAACCTGGGCTGAAGCGCCCTTGAAATTCGAAGCGTCGTTTCGCCCTTGTGGGGGCAGTAGCGTGGCTGACATGGCGGATGGCCGACGGTCCGAGGGGCACGAGGCCGAACTGCTCCGGTCAGTCTTCGTCATCCTCGCCGGGGCCCTGGCCTTCATCGTCGGCGTGGTCCTGTTCTGGGAGCTGCGCCGCATCGTCGGCCTGATCGTGATGGCGGCCTTTTTCGCCATCATCCTCAACCCCATGGTCGACGTCCTCACCCGCCTGAAGCTCCGGCGCGGCATCGCCACCGGAATCGTGTTCCTTCTGGGCGTGGCGGCCTTCAGCGGGCTGATCTAC
>JAICGL010000034.1 GCA_025923175.1 Acidimicrobiia bacterium | reverse complement strand
TTCTTCACGTAAGGAAGGACCGGAGGCTTCCCGATGGATTGGTTCGACTCCTGGGCGCTGACCCTGGTGACATTCCTCCCGCTGGTGGGGTGCGCCGTGGTGCTGGCCATCCCCAGGGCGAAGGAAGGGTTGATCAAGCAGGTGACGCTGCTCACCACCGCGGCCACGCTGGCCGTCGGGTTGATCATCCTCTTCCAGTTCGACTACGACGCCGCCGACAAGCTGCAGTTCGGGGTGGACAAGTCGTGGATCGAGGTGATCTCGTCCCGCTATCACATGGGGCTCGACGGCATTTCACTGCCGCTGGTCATCATGACCGTGGTGATCACGCTGCTCTGCGTCGTCTACTCCTGGGACCACTTCCCCGAGCCGCACAACCCCAAGGCCTTCCTGGCCCTGCTGCTCGTCCTCGAAACCGGCATGGTCGGGACGTTCGTGGCCCAGGACCTGATCCTCTTCTTCATCTTCTTCGAGCTGGTGCTGCTGCCGATGTACTTCATGATCGGCGTGTGGGGCGGCCCCAACCGCGACTACGCCTCGATCAAGTTCTTCCTCTTCACGCTGTTTGGTTCGGCGCTGATGCTGCTCAGCTTCCTGGCCCTGTTCTTCCTGAGCGAGCCGCACACCTTCGACATGGTGAAGCTGACCGAGTTGCACGGCGAAGGGATCGCCCACGGCACGCAGCTCCTGATCTTCGGCGGCCTGTTCCTCGGCTTCGCCATCAAGGTGCCGATGTTCCCGTTCCACACGTGGCTGCCCGACGCCCACACCGAAGCGCCGACCGTCGGGTCGGTGATCCTGGCGGCTGTCCTCCTCAAGCTCGGCACCTACGGCTTCGTCCGGATCGCCCTGCCGATCCTGCCCGAGGCGGCCCACAGCTGGGCGCCGTACATCGGTGCGCTGGCGGTGATCGGCATCATCTACGGAGCGCTGGGCTGTCTGGCCCAGAAGGACATGAAACGGCTGATCGCTTTCTCGTCGGTGGCCCACATGGGCTTCGTGATGCTCGGCATCTCGACGCTGACGAGCTTCGGCATCAACGCCGCCATCTTCGGCATGGTCGCCCACGGCATCATCACCGGGATGCTCTTCTTCATCGCGGGGTCGGTGCAGGAGCGGTTCCACACCCGGGAGCTCAGCCGCCTCGGCGGCCTGCTCCTCCAGGCGCCGAAGATGGGCTGGATCCTCGGCTTTTGCGTCATGGCGTCACTCGGCCTCCCCGGCCTCGCCGGCTTCTGGGGCGAGTTCCCGGCGGTGCTGTCGTCCTACGAGCCGGCCGAGGGCCTGAACGTGGGGCTCTTCCGGTTCTTCATGGTCGTGGCCGCCATCGGCACCGTCCTGGCCGCCGGGTACCTGCTGTGGATGCTGCAGCGGGTGGCGATGGGCAAGGTTCCCGAGGAGTGGGCCGACGCCCACATCCACGACGTCCACATGCCGGAGTGGATCGCCTGGGCCCCGTTGCTGGTCCTGATCCTCGCCCTCGGCGTGTTCCCCGGCGCCATCTTCAACGTCACCGACGACGCCGTGCAGGTCATCAGTAAGGCCTTCGTCGCCGAGGGGCACTGATGCCCGCGCCGTACTTCGACTACGCCGCGCTGGCGCCGGAGATCATTCTCGCCGTCACCATCGTCGCGGTCCTTGTGGCCGACCTGCTCTTCGAGGAACGGGAGAAGTACCAGACGTCGACGATCGCCGGGGTTGGCTGCCTCGCCGCCATGGTCCCGGTCCTGTACCTGGCCGGCAACGGCGCCGACCGCACCATGTTCGCCGGGGCCTACATGGTCGACAACTACGCCCTGGTCATGAAGGCGCTGTTCCTCCTGGCCGGCTACGTCACGATCCTCCTGTCGACGAACTACATCGAGGAGGGCGACTACTACCAGGGTGAGTACTACGTCCTCCTGCTGACCGCCGTGCTGGGGATGACGATCATGGCCTCGGCCCGTGATCTGATCACGATCTTCGTCGCCCTCGAGACGCTGTCGATCCCGACGTACCTGCTGGCCGGCTGGCGCAAGCACGACGCCAGATCCAACGAGTCGTCGCTCAAGTACTACCTGATGGGGGTGCTGTCGTCGGCGGTGATGCTCTACGGCATGTCGATCGTCTACGGCCTGGCCGGTCACACCCACCTCGTCGAGATCGCCAAGTACGTGAGCACCGGTGGCGGCGGCCAGCTCTTCGACGTGGCCATCTTCTTCACCCTCGTCGGGTTCGCCTTCAAGGTGTCGGCCGTTCCCTTCCACTTCTGGGCGCCCGACTCGTACGAGGGCGCGCCGACGCCGGTGACCGCCTTCTTGTCGGTGGCCTCCAAGACCGGCGGGTTCGTGGCTCTGCTCAGCCTCGTCTACGTCGGCTTCTTCGGACGGGGCGACGCCTGGCAGCCGATCCTGTGGGTGCTGGCCGCGGCGTCGATGACGGTCGGGAATCTCATCGCCCTCCGCCAGTCCAACCTCGTGCGGATGCTGGCCTACTCGTCGATCGCCCAGGGCGGGTTCATGCTGGTGCCCTTCGCGGTGGCCAACCAGGGTGACGGCTCGGCGCGCCCGGAGGCGTTCGCGGCCACGGTCGTCTACCTCCTCATCTACGCGGTGATGAACCTCGGAGCGTTCGCCGCCCTGATCGCCATCGCCCGCAAGACCCGCTCGGCCGAGATCGACACCTACGCCGGCCTGTTCAACTACGCGCCGGCGCTGGCGGTGACGATGTCGCTGTTCCTCTTCTCGCTGGCTGGCATCCCGCCGCTCGGTGGCTGGTACGCAAAGCTCGTCGTCTTCAAAGCGGTCATCGACGCCGGGACGACCCAGGCCGTCATCCTCGGCGTGGTCGCCGCCCTGAACTCGGTCATCGCGCTCTTCTATTACGCCCGGGTGGCAGGAATGATGTGGTTCAAGCCCGCCCCGGCCGAGACCGGCGCGGGCCGGGTGCCGGTGGCGCTCGGGGCGGCCATCGCCCTGCCCACAGCTCTGATCCTGGCCATCGGCGTCTACCCCAACCTCTTCGCCCGCCTCGGCGAGCTGGCCACGAAGGGCCTCTAAATAGCGGGGGAGGCAGACCTGGCTGCCCGCTTGGCGGAACGGATCCGCCGCCAGGGTCCGCTGTCCTTCGACGATTGGATGGAGGCCGCCCTCTATGACAGCGAGGGCGGCTTCTTCACGCGCGCTGCAGGAGCGGGCCGCTCCGGTGGCGACTTCATCACCAGCGTGGAAGTCGGCTCCCTGTTCGGCACTCTGGTGGCCCGGGCAGCCGACGACTGGTGGGACCAGCTGGGCCAGCCCGACCCGTTTCTCGTCATCGATGCCGGCGCCGGCCGGGGACAACTCGCCCGCGACGTCCTGCGGGCCGAACCCCGCTGCGCCGCCGCACTCCGCTACGTGCTCGTCGAACGATCCGGCGGCCTTCGGGCCGTCCAGTCCGAGCACCTCCCGCTCGAATCCGCCGAGCTTGTCCTCGGCCCCGCCGTCCCACCCGAACCCGACGATGAACCCGTTGCCGTCCCGGGCACCGGCCCGATGGTCACCGCGCTGGAGGGGCTCCCGGCCGGTCCAGCCATCGGAGTCGTGTTCGCCAACGAGCTGGTCGACAACTTGCCGTTCCGGATCGTCGAGCGAACCGCCGAAGGCTGGAACGAGATCCGGGTCGGTGAGGTCGGAGCGTCCTTCGCCGAGGTCGCCCTTCCGGCGGACGAGAGCCTCGCCGTTCGTGCGGACCGGCTCGCCGACGGGATCGCCATTCCGGCCGGCTCCCGGATCCCCGTGCCTACCGCCCTTCCCGAGTGGCTCCGTTCGGCTGCGGCGATGCTGCGCCGTGGTGTCGTCGCCATCGTCGACTACGCCGCTCCCGTCGAGGAGCTCGCCGCCCGGGGGCAGGCTGGATGGCTTCGCACCTACCGGGCCCAGCAGCGGGGGAGCTCGCCGCTCGACCATCCCGGTTCCCAGGACATCACCGCCGACGTCCCGATCGAAGCGCTCCGTCGGGCGGCGGCCGCCGCCGGCCTGTCGGTCCTGACCGAGACGACCCAGGCCGAGTGGCTCCGTTCCCTTGGCGTCGACGCGCTGGTCGAAGAAGCCCGAGTCGCCTGGCACGGCCGCAGCGCCAACGACCTCGCCGCCCTCACCGCCCGCAGCCGGGTCCACGAGGCCGACGCCCTCCTCGACCCGGGCGGTCTCGGTGCGCACCGGGTCACGATCCTGGGGAAGAAGCTCTAACGATGGGACAGCACTGGACCTGGCGGGACGGGACCGTCGAACCGGGCCCGACGGTCGTCGTCGACATCGACGGCGTCCTGTCCGATGCCGCCCGCCGCCAGCACTATCTGGAAGAACCCTTTCCTGACTGGCGCGGCTTCTTCGACGCCTGCGGCGAAGACCACGTGATCGAGGAGGTCAAAACGCTGCTCGACCTCCTCGACCCGAACCTCCGGATCATGCTCCTCACCGGCCGCCCGGCTCGGGTGCACCAACTGACCGAAGCCTGGCTGGCCCGCTACGGCATTCGCTGGGACGCGCTCCTGATGCGGGAAGGCGGCGACTACTCGATGGCCCGGGAGTTCAAAGAGGACGCCATCGCCGACCTCCGGGCCAAAGGCTTCGACCTCCGCCTGGCCTTCGAGGACGACCGCCGCAACGCCGAGATGTTCCGGGACAATGGCGTCCCGTGCATCTATATCCATTCGGGCTATTACGACTGAGCCTGGAACGACTTGGCCGCCGATACCGTTACATCAGGTAGGTGATGCCAAACATGCACAAGAACACGTTCAAGACCTTCGTCCTCCTGGCTGGCCTCGGCGGGCTCATGGTCCTCATCGGCTCGTTCTTCGGCCGGGGTGGGGCAGTCCTCGGCTTCGGCCTCGCGCTCCTGATGGTCGGCGGCTCCTACTGGTTCTCCGACAAGATCGCCATCAAGGCGGCGCGAGCGGTGCCGGTCACCGAGGAGCAGATGCCGGAGTACTACCGGATCATGCGGGACCTTACGGTGCAGGCGGGCATGCCCATGCCCAAGCTGTACGTGACACCCGACCTCCAGCCCAACGCGTTCGCCACCGGGCGGAACCCGAGCCACGCTGCCGTGGCGGTGACGCAGGGCATCCTCAACATTCTCGACTGGAACGAGTTGCGGGGGGTGCTGGCCCATGAAATCTCCCACGTCGGGAACCGCGACATCCTGATCGGCTCCGTGGCCGCTGCCATCGCCACCGGTATCAGCTTCGTGGCCAACATGGCCATGTGGGGCGCCATGTTCGGCGGCCACCGGGACGACGACGAGGGTGGCAACCCCATTGCCATCCTGCTGCTCGCCCTGCTGGCCCCGATGGCCGCCGGACTGCTGCAGATGGCTCTCTCGCGCAGCCGTGAGTTCGAGGCCGACCGCAGCGGGGCGCGGCTCATCGGCGACGGTGAGCCGCTCGCCCGGGCGCTGCTCAAGCTGGACCAGGCCGCCCGGCAGATCCCCATGGACGTGCAGCCCGCCCAGGCCCAGAAGTACATCGTCAACCCGCTGACGGGTCGCAAGGTGAGCTTCGGCAACCTGTTCACGACCCACCCTCCGACGGAGGCGCGGGTCGAGCGGCTGCGCGGGATGAACCCCGCCCGGGGCTTTTAGCGCCTCGACCGAGGCGCTGTCAGTCTCTGAAGTTCACGTACTGAAGGGGCACGTCGAAATCGTGTCCCTTCAGCGCGGCGATGGTCGCCTGCAGGTCGTCGCGCTTCTTGCCCGTCACGCGGAGCTGATCCCCCTGGACCTGGCTCTGGACACCCTTCGGGCCTTCGGCCTTGATGAACTTGTTGATCTCGCGAGCCTTCTCGTCGGAAATCCCGACGTTGAGGGTGATTACCTGGCGGGCCGTCCCCTTGGCCGCTTCCTGGACCTTGCCGTAGGCCAGCGCCTTCAACGGCACGTTACGGCGGACGAACTTCTCCTCCATCACCTGAACCAGCGACTTGAGCTTCTGCTCCGTGTTGGAGTGCAGCGTGATCTCCGTCCCGGAGAGGTCGATCGTGCTGTCGGTACCCTTGAAGTCGAACCGGTTCGCGATCTCGCGCGACGCCTGGTCGATCGCGTTCCGGACCTCCTGCATGTCGACCTGCGAGACGACATCGAAACTAGGCATGCCCGCTATGCTAGGCGCCCTCGGGTCGGTGTCCGAGAGGCCAAAGGAGGCGGTCTGTAAAACCGCTGCGGAAGCTACGGTGGTTCGAACCCACCCCGGCCCACTGAGTAAAGGCCCAGGTCTGGAGGCTCCTCCGACCCGGGCCTTCTTCATTGCGTCAGATCGATTGGAACGAGCCGGCCGTCGACGACCGCCAGCTGCTGGAGCCGGGTAGGGGAGCGCCGGCTGGGGCCTGGCACGACCCGGTAGGGAGTCCTCCCGGCTAGGCGGCGGACGACGTCGAGGTTCCGGGGGGCGCCCCGATCGATCGCCCAGACCACCGGTCCATCGAAGGAGGCGTTGCGGGCCAGGGAGAACGGCTGCAGCAACCAGGGCCCGTCCAGCGGGGGAAGGAACACCACGGCCCGATCGAGCGAGGCGGCGGCGGCCAGCGGCGCGGCGTAGAGCCGGTCCCGCTCGACGCCGAACCGCTGGTGCTCACCGAGAGCTCGGACGGTCACGAAGAGGCTCAGTGCCGCCATCCCGGCGAGGACGAAGCGGGCGACGACGGGGTCCCAGCGCCACAGGCGAGCGAACCCGGCCGCCGCCGCGATGCTTCCCGGGACGATCACCGGCAGCCAGTAAAACGGCCCGAACCGCCACGGTCCGCCCCACTCGCTGGAAGAGAAGCTGCCCCAGAAGAACAGGTAGCCCAGCGGCACGGTCACGGCCACCAGCGCCAGCCAGCGCCCGGGTCCTCGGCAGAGGCCGCGGTAACCCATCACCGCCAGGCCGATCAGGAGAAGCCCGCCGAACCCCCAGAATCCGGTCAGGACGACCAGCCGGCCCAAGGCCAGCAGCGCCCGGCCCGGGGTGTAGTCGAGGAACGGCATCTCGGCGTACATCCGTTTCGGCCCGAAGCCGAGCGTGTCGCTCGGGCCGACGAACGTGAACGGCGGCCGGAAGAAGCTGCCGGTCGCCAGTTGGAAATAGACGGCCATGCCCACGAGCGGCGGGACGGCGCCGAGACCGATCCAGGCGGCGTCGGAGACAAGCCGCCGGATCCGGTGCCTCCCCGACCACCCCCACCAGCCCAGGAGCGGTCCGGCGAAGAGGATGGCGTCGAATGGCCGGGCGAACAGCGCCAGCCCGAAGAGGAGTCCCCCGAGCGCCAGCAAGGGACGCGACCGGCGCCGGACACCGGCTAGCAGGGCGGCGGCGAAGCCCATCAGCAGGGCCGCGTTGAACAGATAGCTCAGGTACGTGACGCTCTGGATCGCGAAGAGGGGAGACCCTGCCAGAAAGGCGGCGGCCACGACTGCGACCCGCCGGCGGCGGAGGATCTCCCGGGCCAGGTGGTAACAGGCCACCACGGCCCCGGCCGCCACCAGCGCCAGCGCCGCTCGCTCCGAACCGAACATCCACTGACTGCCGGCGATGAACCCCGGGAAGACGGGCGTGTACTTCGTGACGTAGTGCCGGCCGTTCGTGGTCGACAGCCACGGCAGGAACGCCCTGGTCGGCTCGGCAGCCGGTGGGAAGAGGTGGCCGGCCCGGAACGACTCCGCCTGGAGGAGGTAGACGGCCTCGTCCCCGTTGTCGGTCAGGCGAGGGACGAACAGCGCCGAACCCACGACGGCCCAGACGGCGGCGACCAGCGCGAGGGCGGAGACCGCCAGCCATGGCCGTCGGCTCCGCCCCCCGTCACGGACCGCTGGAGGACTGACCGCACCGGCACAGGTCGCGCCGGGGGCGATGACGGTCAGCGGGTCTGCTGGGCGTCGTCGCCCGCAGCGTCGGGATCCTTCCTGCCGTCCTGGTCGTCGCCCTTGTCCTTCTTCACAGGCTTCTTGGCCTTGTCGTCTTTGTCCTTGTCCTTCTTGTCCTTCTTGTTTTTCTTGTCCTTCTTGCCCTTGTCGGACGTCCCGTCATCGGGCGCCGAGCCGTCGTCCGTACCTCCGCTGGTCCCCCCGTCCGAGTAGCCCGACCCGCCGCCCGAGTATCCGTCCGGGCCGCCATCGGAGTACCCGCCGTCCGAGTATCCGCCTGACCCGTCGGCGTACCCGCCCGAACCGCCCTCCGAGCCGAACCCCGACCCCGACGATCGGGTGCCGCCGTAACCGCCGTACCCGGACGACTTGCCGTACGTGCCCTTGGGTGCTGTCGAGGTGGCGGCCAGCGCAGCGGTGGCCAGCATTCCGACGGCGGCAACGGCAAGGGCGACGACCCTCAGCCGCCGGGTCGGTGTCTGCCGAATCATCTGCGTCCTCCCTGGTTTTGAAGTCGGACCGAAAGGGCGCGGTGAGCCCGCTCCCTCTCTCCGGCCACTCTTACCCCAGAGACATCATACGTAACATGTTTTCTGAGGAAGTTTCCGGGGGCCGGGCCCGGGCGTCGGGCCGAGTACACTGACCGCCGGTCCGCCCCCTTAGCTCAGACGGCAGAGCACTTCCATGGTAAGGAAGGGGTCTACGGTTCGATTCCGTAAGGGGGCTCTCCTGGCGGTGTAGCTCAGTTGGCAGAGCACGCGGCTCATAATCGCGGCGTCGGCGGTTCGAGTCCGCCCACCGCTACCAGTCAGAGGAAGTGGAGCGAAAGTCCATGGCGAGCGACAAGAGGGTCAAGATCACCCTGGCCTGCGAGGTCTGCAAGCGCCGCAACTACATCACGATCAAGAACAAGCAGAACGATCGCGAGCGCCTGGCCATCAAGAAGTACTGCCGCTGGGACAAGCAGCACACCCTCCACCGCGAGACCCGCTAAAGGAGCGCCCCGGGCCGGGCGGGGTATCACGCTCGGTCACGGAATGGTCGCGTAACGTTGTCCTCCATCGCGCAGTCCAACCGGCATCGAGAAGACGGGAGTGGCCCGTTGACCCAGGACGAGTTGGTTGCCGCCGCCCGCGACGGCGACCAGCAAGCGTTCGAGGAGTTGGTCCGCCAGACGTACGTCTCCACGTACACCCTGGCGTTCCGGCTCACCGGTAACGAGGAGGACGCGCGCGACGTGGTGCAGGAGACTTACCTCCGCGCCTGGAAGGCCATGCGGAAGTTCCGTGGCGACGCGCAGTTCTCCACGTGGCTGTACCGGATCACGGCCAACACCGCATCCTCGATGACCCAGCGGCGCAGCCGCAACCGGGCCGACTCGCTCGACGACCAGGGCTCAGAGGTCGTGGACGACCGTACCTTCGCCAACCCCGAGGCCAGCTCCGAGGCGTCGGCGCTCCACCAGCGGCTCTCCGAGGCCGTGGCGGAGCTCCCTCCCAAGCTGCGGACGATCGTGGTCCTGAAGGACGTGTACGACCTCCCCCACGAGGCCATCGCCGAGGAACTCGGGATTTCGGTTGCGGCGGCCAAGGTTCGCCTGCACCGGGCTCGCAAGCGCCTGCGTGACGTGCTCTTCGAGGAGCGGGGAGGTGTTGCTCGTGCGGTGTGAGGACGTCGCCCTGATCCTCCCGCGCGCTGTCGATGTCGGTGAGCCGGTCGACGAGGCCGTGCAGAACCACGTCAACTCGTGTCTCACCTGCCAGGCGGAGCTGGCGCGCTATCACAAGCTGCTCAAGGCTCTCCGGACCCTTCGCACCCAGCTGGTCGTCCCCGCCCCCGGCACCCTGGCCATGACCCTGGCCGCCCTTCAGGAGTCACAGGAGCGGCGGGCGATCCGGTCGATCGTCAGCGGCCGGCGCGGCGCCTACATCGGGGCCATCGGTGGCGCCGCCGTGGCTGCCGGCGCAGCCGCCGCAGCCGTGGCTCTGGCCCGCCGCAAGGCTCCGCGCCTGGCCGGTTAGTACCGGTTCTGCTGGTCCCCCCGGGCCAGCGGGTGGCCACGCGAAGTGTGCGCGCTGCTATCCTCCACTGGCGCCCCCAAGCGCGTCCTAGGGCAGTAGCTCAATTGGCAGAGCACCGGTCTCCAAAACCGGCGGTTGGGGGTTCGATTCCCTCCTGCCCTGCTTTACCCGCTCCGATCGAACCGAGGCGGCAGTGAACCGACAGACCAAGCGTGCGATGAAGCGCCAGGGCGGTGAGACGCCGGCGCCCGCCGAGCGCAAGCGCCCCGCGCCGTCTCCGCCGCATCGCGAGCGCGCCTCCGCCAAGGAATTCGTCCGGGACGTCCGCGGCGAGCTGAAGAAGGTCGCCTGGCCGACCAAGGCCGAGGTCGTGACGTCCACGATCGTGGTCCTCGTGGCTGTGATCTTCATGACGCTGCTCATCTTCGGTCTGGACAACGCCTTCTCCAGGGGTGTCCTGACCCTCTTCGACAAGGGTTGACGTTTGACGTGTCTGATCCGTCCGAAGCTGCCATTTCGGGGGACACCCCCGCGCCCCCGGGGCGCGACCTGAGCGAGGAGGACACCTTCCTCGGCGACGCCGAGTCTGACCCGGGTGTCGCCGCCGCTGAGGAAGCCCTGTCCGAGGGGTCCTCGGTCGACACGCTGGTGGAGACCGGCGAACTCCCCGCCGAGGCCGACCTGCTCGAGACCTACGAGGAAGGCGAGGACGAGGGCGAGGGCGGCGACGAGGACGCCGGCCCCCGGGAGCCCAGCCCCTACGACCGGCCCGGGGAGTGGTTTGTCGTCCACACCTACGCCGGCTACGAGAACAAGGTGAAGTCCAACCTCGCCAGCCGGGTTCGCTCCATGAACATGGAGGAGCGGATCTTCGAGGTCGTCATCCCCATGGAAGACGTCATCGAATTCAAGGCCGGCCGGAAGACGGTCGTCCCCAAGAAGGTCTTCCCCGGCTACCTGCTCGTCCGGCTCAACCTCGACGACGACTCCTGGCGGGTCGTGCGTGACACGCCGGGCGTCACCGGGTTCGTCGGGGGCGGAGCCAAGCCCACGCCGCTCTCCCGTAAAGAGGTCGAGGCGATCCTCGGCGTCGAGAAGGTGGGAGAGGGCGGCGTTCCCGGGGAGGGCAAGAAGGCGCGCCCCCGGCTCGAGTTCGACGTCGGCGAGCAGGTACGGGTCGTCACCGGCCCCTTCGCCGACTTCAACGGCGCCATTAGCGAGATCAACGTCGACCAGTCGAAACTCAAGGTGCTCGTCAACATCTTTGGGCGGGAGACGCCCGTCGAGCTCGAGTTCGGCCAGGTCGCCAAGCTCTAATAAGACGCAGGAGTCAATATGGCCAAGAAGAAGGTCGCGGCCGTCGTCCGCATACAGATCACCGCTGGTCAGGCCACCCCGGCGCCGCCGGTCGGTACGGCCCTGGGCCCGCACGGCATCAACATCATGGACTTCTGCAAGATGTACAACGCCGCGACGGAGTCGCAGCGGGGGATGGTGGTGCCGGCCGAGATCTCGATCTTCGAGGACCGGTCGTTCACCTTCATCACCAAGACGCCGCCGACGCCGGTGCTGCTCCGCCAGGCGGCCGGGATCGAGAAGGGTACGGACAACCCGCGGACCACCAAGGTCGGCAGGATCACCAAGGAACAGCTTCAGAAGATCGCCGAGACGAAGATGCCCGACCTCAACGCCATCGATATCGAGGGGGCCATGGCGCAGGTGGCCGGCACAGCCCGGTCGATGGGCATCGAGGTCAAGGGCTAGCAGGGAGACCACGATGCCGAACCGAGGCAAGAAGTACATCGACGCCACCCGGCGATTCGACCGGACCGAGGTCCACAGTCCGGCCGAGGCGCTCGGCCTGGTCAAGACGCTGTCGAGCCGCAACTTCGACGAGACGGTCGAGGCGGCGTTCCGGCTCGGCGTCGACCCCCGGAAAGCCGACCAGATGCTGCGGGGGGCCGTCTCCCTGCCCAACGGCACCGGCAAGTCGGTCCGGGTGGCCGTCTTCGCCCAGGGCCCGGCCGCGCAGGAGGCGAAGGACGCCGGCGCCGACGTGGTCGGGGCCGACGATCTGATCGAACGGATCTCGGGCGGCTTCATGGACTTCGACATCGCCATCGCCACCCCCGATCTCATGGGGAAGGTGGGCAAGCTCGGCCGGACGCTCGGCCCTCGGGGCCTCATGCCCAACCCGAAGACCGGCACGGTCACCCAGGACGTCGGCAAGACCGTCACCGACTTCAAGGGCGGGCGGATCGAGTACCGGACCGACCGCTACGGCAACGTCCACATGCCCATCGGAAAGGCCAGCTTCACCCAGAAGGCCCTGATCGAGAACTACCAGGCCGGGCTCGACGAGATCATCCGGGTCAAGCCGGCAGCGTCGAAGGGCCGCTATATCAAGGGCGTGACCGTCTCCTCGACCATGGGCCCCGGTGTCCGGGTCGACCCGACCAAGATCCGCGACCTGGCCGAGGAGGCCTCCGCCACAGCCTGACAGCTAGTCTGACGACGTAGCGCCGCAGACCTCTGGTCTCCCCCTGAGCTGATAGCGACGGGGGAGGTAATGGGCTCCGAAGAGCCCGCCAGACGAGGCGACCCCCGGGACGGCGGGCTTTCGCCCGTTCTTGCGGCGCACCGAGACCGATGTCTACGAGGAGCGCCATGGCCCGACCCGAGAAGGTCGCCACTGTCGAGGAGATCAAGGGAAAGCTCGAGGGCGCTCGCGCCGCAGTTCTCACGGAGTACCGGGGGCTGACAGTCAGCGAGCTGGCCGACCTGCGGGCCGCACTGCGTGCCGCCGAGGCCGAGTACAAGGTCTACAAGAACACCCTGGCTCGCCGGGCCGCAGAGGAAGCGGGGTTGGGCGACCTGGTCTCCCTGCTCGAGGGCCCGACGGCCATCACCTTCGTCAAGGGCGACGCCGTTGCCGCGGCCAAGGCCCTGAGGGACTACTCGAAAGCCAACGCCAAGCTGGTCGTGAAGGGCGGGATCCTCGGCACCCGGGTGATCGAGCCCAGCGACGTGGCGGCCCTGGCTGAGATCGAGCCCCGGGAAGTGCTCCTGGCCAAGATCGCCGGTGGCTTCCAGGCCCCGCTGGTCAAGGCGGCCGGCCTGTTCCAGGCCTTCACCCGGAACATGGCCTACGGCGTCAAGGCCCTGATCGACAAACGAGTGGCCGAAGGCGAGGCACCTCCGCCCGCCGAAGCCGAAGCCCCCGCCGACGAGGCCGAGGCACCCGCCGCCGATACGGAAGCTCCCGCCGCCGAGGCCGAGGCACCTGCTGCCGAAGCCGAGGCTCCCGCTGCGGAGACAAATGCTCCCGCTGCCGAAGCTGAGGCGCCCGCCGCCGAGGCTTCGGAGCCCCCGGCCGCAGAAGCGGCTGAAGAACCCGCCGAGGCGCAAGCCGCCGAAGCCGACGAGACCCCGACCGATCCGGAACAGGAGGCCTGAGCGCCATGCCGAGCACCACCGAGCTCCTCGACATCTTCAAGAACATGACCGTCCTCGAGCTCAACGACTTTCTCAAGGCCTTCGAGGAGGAGTTCGGCGTGACCGCCGCCGCCCCCGTGGCCGTGGCCGCCGCTGGCGGTGGCGGTGCTGCCGCTCCGGCCGAGGCCGCCGAGGAGAAGGACGAGTTCGACGTCATCCTCGCCGCCGCCGGCGACAAGAAGATCCAGGTCATCAAGGAGGTGCGGACCCTCACCAGCCTCGGCCTGAAGGAGGCCAAGGACCTGGTCGACGGCGCACCCAAGCCGGTCCTGGAAAAGGTTTCCAAGGAGGACGCCGAGAAGGCGAAGGCCCAGCTCGAGGCGGCCGGCGCCACCGTCGAGCTCAAGTAGGCACGATCGGGGTGGGTTCAGCGCCCTGAGCAGGGGCGCTGTACCACCCTTGACCTGCGGCAACGTAAGTCGTATCCTGCGAACATCATGGGCTCGCAGGAGCCGTGACTATGCAGTTGCCGAGCCAGCGTAGCGACCGCTATGCTGGCCGTTTGGCGTCTCTAGGGTCTATTCCCTTCTTCCCCGCGGCTGGGGCGCCTTCGCGCACTTTGTAAGGAGTGAGGCTTTGGCCCGTCTCGCGGCTCGGCAGCGTTTCTCGTTCGCAAAGCTCCGTGAAGTTATGCCGCTGCCGGACCTGGTGGCCGTGCAGCGCGATTCGTTCAAATGGTTCCTCGAGGAGGGGATCGCTGAGACCCTCACCGACATCTCCCCGATCGAGGACTTCACCGGTTCTCTGAAGCTCGAGCTGGCTGACCCAGAGTTCGAGCCGCCGAAGTACTCCGAGGAGGAGTGCAAGGAGAAGGACATGACCTTCTCGCGCCCCCTCTTCGTCACCGCCCGCTTCATGAACGCCCAGACGGGCGAGATCAAGGAGCAGACGGTCTTCATGGGGGACTTCCCGATGATGACCGAGAAGGGCACGTTCATCATCAACGGCACCGAGCGGATCGTGGTGTCGCAGCTCGTCCGGTCGCCCGGCGTCTACTTCGGAGTCACGCCCGACAAGACCTCGCCCGACATCGAGATCATCGACGCCAAG